>NZ_JCAQHY010000136.1:0-39905 GCF_059621045.1 Vagococcus sp. WN80Y | reverse complement strand
ATTATATGACATAAATAACCTCCGTGTTAGTTAAAAGATGTGTAAGTTAATAATAACAGTCAATTAATGAAAAGAGTTAAAGGGTGTTGCACTTCATTCTGACACGTAGGAGTAGTTTTTAATGAATCGAGAGAGCCCAGTCATAGCAAGCATTTGAGAACGTCTTGAAATTGATAACTAATTGACTGATAAATTATGGTTGGGCTAATCTTTGCTACTTTAAAATAATAATTCGCCAGTTTCTTTGTCGTATTGGTGAAATGTTCCGTTAATGTTTCTATGATTAGCTACTGGCATGTTTGATAGTTCGCCGTATTGACTGATTAACGCTTCGAGTTGTTTTTGTTTAGCCAATTGATCGTCCAGTTGTTTCTGGAGTATTTCTTTTTGTTTAGCGATATCCTGTAATTGGTCTTGTACGAGCTTTTCAGCTTCTAGTTTAACTGGGTCAACGTAATTGACAGCTACGTCGATTTCTTCCAGTTCCTCTTTAGTCGCAAATGGACTGTCTGTTTTAATCGTGAGCTCTTTTAAAGCTGTTTTCATGTCGTCCTTGACCATTAACCGACGGTTAAAGTCATTTTTAAACTCTTTAGCAAGCTCTTTCTGTTCGTCTGACATTTTAGACTTACCAGTCTTAATCAGGTGTTCTATGAATAAATTATCGTCGTCAAAAGCTTCATACAGCGTAGCAACCGACCCAGCAACTTGATTATCAATCCAGTTTTTAGTCCGTAAAATTGTTTTGTCGGCCACGTCTTGACTCAAATAGACTTTTTCAACATTGCCTATAAATCGTTCCCACCAACGCGCCGTTTTCCAACGAGATTTTATTTTATCATTACCTTTGATTTTGAAATCTAAATACCGATCTTTAATAAAATTGCCTAACTCGTCAGGTCTTTCAACAATTGTTTCAATCGCTTTATTGGCTCGTTCATGTCTCAATTGGAGCTCTGTCCGTTGCCAAAATGTGATTGTTTCGTTTAAAGCGTAGCCTTTGTTAATGCGCTCTTTGTATTTGTCATAAAATCGAATCATGACGTCAGATTTACCCAAATAAATAGTTTGACTGTTTGTTGAGCCGTCTTCAAGTAAATGTTCCTCAAAATTACGAGCTGTCCTAAACAGGCTTACAGCACCTGTCTTCACCTTATTCTCTCTTGTTTCAGTGTGAAATAGCCTTTACAATCGTCGATGGAATTTTGAAGAAGCTGTTAGGTCTCAATTTGGTCTGCCCATTTTTATTGATAGTGACGCTACATTAGCAACAATTGGCTATAGCTTAAGACACCAATTTGAGAAAAATGAGATTATTGTTGGGATTTATTATCCAGAAAACAGCATTTCAGGTATTTGTATTTTTTCAGATAATAAAGTATTGGTGGGACAAAATAATTTGGCGGGAGAGGCGAAAAATTTACCGCTCCTTATTGATGAGCAAGGCCCAATCACATTTGAGGATTCGTTGAGGAATCTGATTGAGATTATTTCGATTTATAACGCTATTCTTGCACCGCATGTCATAATTATTCATAAAGACCTTCTCCCTGAAAAGGTTTTATCAGAGACGTTAGCTGATGATAGAATTTTTCAGAAGCAACCAAATAAACCTATGATTCATTTGGCTAAAAGCTTTGATGAAGATGTTTTTTGTGGATTACAGTGGCTTGCGATGAGTCATTCTCTATATTTTCAAGAATTAATAATAAAAATAAAAGGATTGCAATAATAAAATCGCACTCCTTTTATTTTGCTTTTTAATCGTCTACTTCAGTTTCTAGAATCTCCCCAGTTTTCGCGTTTAATTTAATGCTTGTGTCACTAGGATCAGATTTAAAACTAACCTCCCAATAAGTAATAGACATTTCTCGTTCTAATGACCAGTCTGTAGCCGCACCAACTGATTTTTCAAGAGATTCTGTCGCAAGTTTAGTTGCTTCGTCAAGAGAGATAATATCCTTGAGATCAAGTGCTTCTTCAGCCTTCTTTACGCCGTTCTGCTCATCTGCGTCTAAGGTTTCCTCTCGTTCTCTCGTTTCTTCTCCTGTATCTGCATTAATTTTTAGCTCGTACTCTTTAGAGTCATCCATCCCTTGAATTTCATAAAAATAACTACCAAAGGAAGTATCCAAACCAATCGATGTAATAGCTGTATCTGGATAATTTTTTTCATAAGCCGCTATAGCATCCTGCAGAGAAAGCTTGATTTGAGATGTCGTTGTATCTGGATCACTAGCTGAGTTTGATGCAGACGATTTCTCCAGAGTGGTTGAATTTTGCGGTAAAGCATTACGATTAGTCGTGCATGCTCCTAAAATTGTTCCTAAGGTTAATAAACTTACTGCTAATAATTTCACTTTCATACTGATCTCTCCATTCTTTTTTTTGTGAAGGAATAATTGCCAATTTGTATGACTTATCTTTTTTCTTGGCTCCTTATTGCCATTATAGCAACTAGAAAATAAACTAAAACCAAAAATGAGTGAAAAGAAAATGAAGACTTTTTCATTTAATTAAGAGGGAATTTTACACTGAAACAAGTTCCTTTTGGCAGAGTGTCCGTTACTTTGATATTGCCATCATACCGTTCTACAAGCTCCTTAACTATTGATAACCCAATACCAGAACCTGTTATCAAGCTAGACCTTGACTGATCTGCACGATAGAATCGTTCAAAGATGTGTGGTTTATCTGCATCAGAAATTCCTATACCGGTGTCAGCAATATAAAATAATACTTCAGTTTCACTGGTGGATAGCGTGAGTTTGATTTGATCATTTTCATTACTGTATTTCACCGCATTTTCTAACAAATTACGAATAATTTGATAATAATGTCCGTAGCTCCCAATAAGAATAATTTTCTTTTCAATTTTAAGTTCAATCTTTTGCGGATGAATTAATTGGAACTCCGAAGCAGTTTCCTTAACTAAATTAGAAAAATCAATTGGGTTATCTCCTCTTTCTTGACGACCTAATGTCAATAGTTGTTCCACCAGCACTTCCATCCGTTTGGATTCTTTATCTAGATAATCTAAGGAGTTAGGAACGATTTCTGGATGGTTTCGCCCTCTCCGTTTAATTAAGTTCACATGCCCCCTAATTGCGGTTAGCGGCGTACGTAACTCGTGTGAAGCATCCGTTACAAATTGTTTTTCTCGAAGCAAATATTCTCGTTGTTTTATAATTAATTGGTTGAATGAAGAGGAGATATTTGCTACTTCTATGGGGGTCTCAGGTTCTGTTAATAAGGAATTCTGAGATTGAATGTTTGATAGTGACGTTATTTCTGAATTCATCTCAGTTAAAGATTGACTAACTTTTTTTGTGAAACGATAAGTGATAAATCCGCCAACAATAATGATGACAAGTGTTAGCAAGACAGTGAAAGAAGTTATCTCGCCAATAATCTCAAGGCTATCTTCCATCTCAACTAAAACACTAATATTTTTGCCATTAGTCAAGAGATTTTGGTAATAATAAGGTGAAAAATCATCATCCCACAACAGGCTTTTCGCAAAAAAGAATTGAGTAAATGAGGAGAAATCTTGATAGACTTCTTCCGCTTCTTCCGAGTAAATGATTTCCTTGGAATCAAGAACTATCCTTATAAAATTGGGTGAATTATCATTAGGGATATGAGTGTTAAGTAATGATTCCCATTCCTCTGGACTTTCTGCGGTGCTCTCTTTTAAAGAGGTCATTAATAACTTTGTTTGATCTTTGGTCGAATCATATATAGAGAAAGAGGTCATTATTGTAACGGCAGTACTCAGCAGCACCACGGCGGTTATTAAAACGGCAATAAATCTAATTGTTAGCTGATACTGCATCGTCTTTCGTTTATCAGAAAATTCTTTCTTTTTAATCATCTGTCATCCTCATTACATAGCCAATACCACGTACTGTTTGAATTAGGCGCTTTTCTGGAAGGTAATCCATTTTATTTCTTAACGATCGGATATAAACATCTACCGTGTTTGTTTGGCCGAAATAATCATACCCCCAAACAGCATTGAGCAGCTCGTCTCGAGTTAGAACTTCCTCTGGCCGTTTTATTAGTTCTAAAATTAAAGCAAACTCTTTTTGAGTTAATTGGATAGGTTCACCAAATCGTTCAACTAAGTGTTTAGTCGTATTCAATTTTAAATCTTCGTATTGATATATTAACGGCTGCTGCTTTAACTCATTAAATTGTTGTGTTCGTCTTATAATAACTCGAATCCTTGCCAGTAGTTCTTCAATATCAAAAGGCTTGGTTAGATAGTCATCAAGCCCAGTATCTAATCCAGTAATCTTGTCTGTTAATTGATCCCGAGCTGTCATCATAATAATTGGAATCTGACTCTTTTTCCTAATTCGCCTAGCCACAGTAATGCCATCATAGATAGGCAACATCCAGTCTAGTAATATTAAGGTTAGTTCATTTTGGTAATGATCATATAGAGATAAGGCTTCGCCGCCGTCTTTAGCAAAAATGACTTGGTATCCTTCAAATATCAGTTCTTCTGAGACAAAATTAGCTAGACTTTCTTCATCTTCAACTAAAAGTATCTTTACATCAGTCATTTAATCAGCTCCCTTAATTTAACAATATCATTTTTTCTAAGAACTGCAATCAAAATTGGATGAAAAAATTTTCATTTTTAGCTAAACGCATGATTTAAGTTTGATTTAAGTTATTTTTGATAAGCTACAGTTATAAATCTAGAGTATCAAAAATAAAAGGAGCAACCAAATGAACAAAATTAACAAGCGATTACTTTTAACTACTGCTGCTTTATCAGTTATTCTTGTCGTGGTAGGATGTAGCCCTTCTTCTCGAACAACCCTCTCAACTGACCAAGTTGAGAGGGGTTCTGAAAGTGATTTTTTTACAACAGATAGTATTCATACAATTAGTCTTGAATTTGATGAAGCGGATTATCAAGCGATGTTAACGGAGTACACAAACTCTGGTGATAAAACATGGCTTAAAGGGAATTCAACTTTAAGAGGCTTAACAACTGACACGGTTAAAGCAACTGAAAAAGCTAAAACCGGAAATGAAACTAACTTAGAAAAGCAAAAAGGTATGCCCACTGGTGAGCCTAGTTCTCTTGACGCTGAATCGCCTGAAACACTTCCATGGGTGATTCGCTTAGATAAATATGAAAAAGAAGTTAATTATAAAGGACGATCTTATTTTGTTGTTCGAGCAAATAATTCAGAAACTTCTTTGAATGAAGCTGTCGCCCTAGCGATGATAAATAAAGCTGGAGTAGAGGCTGAAAAAGTAGCTTTTACCAAGTTTTCTATTAATAATTCTGACGAGACATTGCGTTTAGTACTTGATGTTCCTGATGATAAGCTATGGACAGAGGAGCATTTTTCTGAAAATTCTGGTTTATTGTATAAGGCTGATGGTGATGGAGACTATTCCTATCGAGGAACAGATGCATCTTCGTATACTGAAGTCTTTGAACAAAAATATGGAAAAATGACTTAACTCCACTGATTAGTTTCTTGGATTTTATTAATAATTCAACGGATGAAGAGTTTTCTACCAAAATTGGTGATTATCTTGATACAGATGCTTTTGCCACATATCTTGCAAGTCAAGAATTGATTCATAATGAAGATGACATTGATGGACATGGTAATAACTCCTACTTATATTATGATTCAACCACTAAAAAAATGACAGTTGTTGCTTGGGACCACAATTTGGCATTTGGTGGTATGGGCGGTAAGATGGGGAATAATGCAACTCCATCAAATGCTGATGAAAAGCGTCCATCAGATATGGAAGAAAATATACCACCTGAAGGAGTGACAAGCCAAGATACCCCTGGAATGCCAGAAGGAAGTGACAAGTCAACTGGACGTCCAACAGGTGGTCGTATGGGAGGGAAAGAAAATATTCTAGTCACACGTTTTTTAGCGAATGATAGTTTTAATAAGCTTTATGAAGAAAAATAAAAAAACTTAACAGCCCCTTTGATTGATAGTGATTATGCAAAATCCGTCTTAAAAAGCTATCAAGATCTGCGCATTAAAAGTGCTACGGATTTGGTTAAAAAAGAGATTGTTACAAACGAAGCCGACTCAATTAGTGAGATGCTTACCACAAATTCAAGCACGGTAAAGGATTTCGATAGTAAATAATATAGCAAAGGAGTCGTGATTGTAATTCCAACGACTCCTTTGTTCAGCACCAATTTTCAATAAAGCCTAAAAATAGATTTCTAAAAAAATCTTATTCTGTGATACTCAATGACCGCTGTACTTAATTCCTCATGACAGATTATTGTTCTTGTATAATTAAAAATACGACCATTTGTAAAAGGAAAGTAGAACCTTTTTAATAAACTATTTCACAACAATTACCGTACATGGTGCATGATTAACTACGTAAGAAGCTGTTGATCCAATCAAAACACGAGAAAGTGCTCCTTTTCCTGTAGCACCAAGAACGATTAAATCAATATTATGTTCGTTAGGAATAATTTTGGTCAGATATTCTTTAACATTCCCAAGTTCAACGATTGCTGTTATATTTTCTAACCCAAACTCTCTCGCATCATAGATTTTTTTCAAAATTTCTTTTTCCACTTGTTCTCTCTGCTGATCAATTACTTCATGATAGCTGTACGGGAAATCATAAACACTATATGCGATTTCTACATCATTGATTATACATGCAACAAATAAATTGGCGTGGTGCTCTTTGGCTATGTTGAGAGCTTCAACATAAGCTTTCTCAGATTGCTCAGAACCATCTACTGCGATTAAAATGTTCTTGTAACGTTGCTCCATTGTAAACGCCTCCTTTTAATTAAGTATAACATGTGAAAATAACTCTATACAAGGATCTTGCTATATTTTTACCATTAAGTTTGAACGACTTTGCAATTTATTTGTCTGTCATAACCGTTTTTTGTAGAAGATGCTTTCAAATATCAAGCTTCCGACTAGCCATCCATTTAATCATACTAGGATCAGTGTGATTAAAGAATTGGCTTTCACCTCCATCTAAGGTTGCAATCGCTCGCTTATCATCTACAGATAATGAAAAATCGAACACATCTAAATTTTCTTTCATCCGTTCTAGTTTTACAGATTTCGTTAAAACAACAATATCTTGTTCAATTAGCCATCTTATGATCACTTGAGCTACCGATTTCTGATACTTTTTGCCAATTTCTACTAAAAGTTCATTCTCAAAAATACTATTTTTGCCTTCAGCAAAAGGTGCCCATGCTTCTGGTACAATCCCTTCTAGTTTTAGTTCAGTAATATTTTTAGCTTGTTGGTTAAAGGGATTGATTTCAATTTGATTAATTTGCGGAGTAACTTGATTAAATTCAGCTAGATCAATCACTCTGTCAACCGCAAAATTAGAAACACCAATTGCGCGAACCTTATTTGTAACTTGTAATTTTTCCATAGCACGCCATGCACCGTAGATATCATTATAGGGTTGGTGAATTAAAAGCAGGTCAACATAATCAAGGTTTAACCGTTGTAAGGAGTGTTCAAATGATGTCATCACACCTTCATAAGATACATTTTCTACCCAAATTTTAGTTGTCAAAAATAGATCTCCTCGCTCAATTCCAGACTGTTGAATTCCTTTTCCGATTGCCTCTTCATTCAGGTAAGATTGAGCTGTATCAATATGACGGTAGCCAGCTTTAATTGCTTCATAAACTGACTTTTGTGCTTCTTTAGGATCCGTTATTTGATAGGTTCCAAATCCTAAAATAGGAATCTCGACTCCATTCATTAATTTTATTGTTTGCATAGTTATTTCCTCCACTCTTTCGTTGATAGTTCTAACTATACACCTTGAAGTGGACTCCATAGCAAGTGATAACAATTAATTTATTTATCAGTTTGAATAACGTGCCACAACTTCTCTATGTTATCATCTGTTAAATCACCAGCATCAAACTGGGCTATGTGATCGTCATATGTTGCTATTTTGTAGGTCAATAATTCATGAACTTTCTTTATCTCAGCTAATTTTTCGGAAACTTTCTGTAATTGATTTTGTAAAATCTGTTTTTGAGCCTCCTTTACATCACCGTCCATCTGAGCAAGAGCAGCGAATTCAATAAGAGAATCTATTGATAATCCTGCACTTCGTAAACTTTTTACCAAATAAATCTAGTTCAAGTCTTTAGTTTGATACACACGGTAACCATTTTTATCTCGACCAATCGGTGGAATTACTCCTACCCGCTCATAATAGCGGATAGTATCTGTAGATAGACCAAATAAAGCTGCTACTTCCTGACTTGTCACATTCTCATCTCCTTTTGTTAATACTAGTTATTATACACGTTAAAAGGATGTAAGTCTTCATAACTAAACCCCACCAAACTTATCTCCTGGAAGGGGAAACTTGGTGGGGTTTAGTTTAATATTAAGTTAATTCTGTGATAATTTTTTCTGCCAAACGTCTCATTGTTTTGTAGGGCGCACTGTCACAAGAAATTTTCTTAGGAACTAACATGATATGACGTCTTAGCTGTTGTTCGTCAAATTCAATCACAACAGCTAGGGTACCTAATCGCTCTTCGTCTTTAACCACGTGAGTTTCTTCCACTCGACAATTTATCACGTCAGATTGGGAGTAAAATTCTGGTTTTAGACCTTGAGTTGCATAATTAGGGTGATTAGGTAAACAAAATATTTGACGCGTATCATCAAATAGAATGAATTGATTCACACGTCGTGTAATCTCAAATTCTGGCTGTTTTTTTTCTATTTGAGACCTTTGATAGTCATGAAATAGTTCTGCTTTAGATTTATCTATAATTGTTTGAGTGAAATTGAGACTGACATATTTATAACAATGTCTACAGACATACCCCTCTTGACTTTTAAATTTAATAAATCGGACAGGACTCTGACAAAGTAAACAAGACTTCATTAACTCACCTCCTTCGTATAATTTACCAAAGCCTTGCTTAATTTTAAATAGTTTTCATAAGCGAGATTATACCTTTTCGCAAGTTGTGAATCAGGGGCAACAACCTGATATTCTTTATGGTCTCTCTTAAATTTCTCTCCATTCCCTAAAATAGCCAAAATTGCTGCACCATGAACCGCTTCTTGAGAAACAGTCGTCCTCCTCATAGGAGAATTGAAAATATTAGCTAAAATTTGAACCCATAGCTGACTTTTCGCCCCGCCACCTACAATAATAAAATAGTTGGGTGAGGTGTTATTTTTCATTTCTTCAAACACACAACGCAAACCAAAGCCAACGCCTTCTAACAATGCTTGATAAATATCAGCTCGGCTTGTATCAAGACCTAAGCCGACAAAGGCTCCTCGTAATAGAGGATTGCGATAGATTATTTTTTCTCCTTTTAAGTGAGGGTAAAATAGAACATCATTTAGACCTAAATTAGAGTGGTGAATTGCCTTCTGCTCTGACTCATAATCAGAGGTTTGTAGAATATCCTCTAACCACCAACTATTTGCTTTTGCCCCTGTCTGAACAGTACCTTGAGTTAGAATTATTGAGTCATCTTTGTTTATTCTTACTACAACATTTTTACCAATAGGCTTTAGTTGGAACTCATTATTAGGTATTCCAACAACACCAGATGTCCCTAACGATAAAAGTGGTTGTTGATTCTCAAGACTACCAGATGCCAAGGCTGCCGCTACATTATCACCAGTTCCAGCAACTAGTGGGATGGCTTGATTGATTCCAAGTTGCTTTTGAAATTCTGGTTTTAAATAGCCAACTACTTTGGAGGCATAATTAATTGGTGGAAATAATGTTGAGGATAGATTAAATTCGTTTTGGATCCATTCTGACCAATTATTGGTTTCAAAATCATACATTGAAGTCGTGGAAGCGTCACAGTAATCTGTTGAAATAGCCCCGGATAACTTCATGATTATGTAATCTTTAGCAATTAAGAAATGAGTAAGTTGTGCAAAATGCTCTGGTTCATTTTCTTTGACCCATAAAAGATTTGCTAATGGGCTACCTGTTGCAATTATTTTTGCGGATTCTTGACCTTCAGTAGATTGAATTAGTTTTTTTCTTAATTCAGGAATTTGAGAGCTGGTGCGTGTGTCATTCCACATAATAGCGGGTCTAACAGGTTGCCCCGCTTGATTAACAAAAACGGTTGTATGCATTTGTCCGGTAATACCAATACCGCCGATTTCCTCTGCGTCAATTGTTGAAAAAATTTCTTTCAAACCAGTGACTATAAGTGTCAACCAATAATCTGGCTCTATTTCCGTCCAACCTTTTTGTGGCGTTAGGTACTCATATTTTTTTTGAAATTCCAATACTGATTCTAGCTGATTGGTCACAACTGCAAATTTTATGGAAGAAGTACCTATATCAAGCCCAATGTACTTTCTTTTCATATTACTTCCCTCCTAACCTAATCAAAAGTTATGATGGTTTTTAATGTTTCTGCTTGTGCCGCATGCTCGAAAGCTTCAACAGCATCCGTATAATCAAATGTACAATCTAGCAGTGGTGTCAGATCTACCAGCCCTTTTGAGATCAATTGAATCGCTCGGTAAAACGTTCTGATGGTCGGACTAACAGTTCCCGTAATAACCTTCTCATGAGAGTGTATAGCCCCCATATCAGTTGGAACAAGCTCATTTGGATGCATTGAGCTAAACAGAAATGTTTGCCCCCCGTTTGCCGTAAACTCAATTGCTTGTGCCGCTAATTTTGGATGAGCAGTCGTATTAAATACAACATCTGCCCCCCGTCCTTCTGTGTGTTGTTTGACAAAAGTTACTGGGTCTCCAATGGTTGGATCAACTGTCAGATCAACTCCAAGCGCTTCTCCAAGTTGCCGCCGTTCTTTATTTGGTTCGCTAAGTATGACACGAGCACCTTGAAGCTTAGCCAACATCACATGCATCAGTCCCATCACACCTCCGCCCATTACTAAAACATCCTGACCTAGCAAAATGTTAGCTCGCTCTACACTGTTGACAACACACGCCAAAGGTTCGGTAAACGAGCTTGTAATAAAGGAGATATCTTTAGGATATTTGTACAGGTCTTTACTCTTAACCGCCATATATTGTGCCATTCCGAAAAAACCTGAAAGACCTTTTGAATTTTGAAACGTCGAGCTCGTATAAATACCAAGACAAAGATTTTCTCTCCCAATTTTGCAATAATGACATTCTCCACAAGCAGGAATGATGTATTTGACTACATGATCTCCCACTTGAAAATGAGCAGGATTGACTAGTGCCCCAATTTCAACTACTTCCCCACTAAACTCATGACCGCCAATTCGTGGGTAGGACCACTTAGTATCTCCTAAATAATCACGGACATCATTAGTACATAAGCCATTGGCACGAATCTTTATTAAAACTTCATCTTCTTTAATTTTTGGTAGAGATAATTCTTGAATGTCGATTGTTT
The DNA here is from genome assembly GCF_059621045.1 of Vagococcus sp. WN80Y. NCBI lineage: Bacteria > Bacillati > Bacillota > Bacilli > Lactobacillales > Enterococcaceae > Vagococcus > Vagococcus sp. WN80Y. The sequence continues at coordinate 28,484 of NZ_JCAQHY010000136.1, read as the reverse complement.
TGGCATCAGTTAAAACTATTGCTTTCATGCGCATCCACTCCTATCATTTACTTAACTTAAGCTCCCAAAATACCAAATAATCCGCCGATTACGCCAATGACGATAATCGCTCCAATAACTTTAAGTGAAGACCACCCTTTTTTCATTAAAAAATACACAATCATTGTGAAAGCAAATGGCAAGATATTGGGAATAACTTTATCCAAAAATTGTTCTTGAACCTTGAAGGTCGTGGTGGAACTGACAATCTCAAGAGCTACATGCATCTTAACGTAGCTTGAAATCAATCCCCCCATCACCATACATCCCATGACTTCGGCTCCAAGAAGAATTTTATTTAAAATGCCTTTTTCTAAAAAATCCATAATTGCTTCGGCACCTGCTCTATATCCAAACATGAAGTTTGCATAACTCATACTCCAGGCAATAGCAATCATTGCTACGGCAAAAATAATGGATCCCCAGATAGTCCCTTTTAAAGTTAAATCTATACAGATAGCTAATAATATTGGGATTAGAACCCCTTGAAAAATTGTATCACCAATTCCTGACAATGGACCCATTAGGGATGTTTTTAAACTAGTAATGAATTCGTCAGGAATTTCTTTTCCCTTAGCTTTTTGTTCTTCTAAAGCAATAATCATACCGATAATACATGAACCGAATTCAATATGAACGTTAAAGAATTCAATTTCTCGTTTCATCATTGCCTTTTTCTTTTCAGGCTCGTTTTTATATAACCGTTTTGAAATTGGTACAAAAACATGCGCAACGGCTTGTCCCATCATACGTTCATAGTTATAACAGGTTTGTGGTAAATTCTCCCAAATTAGCCATGAGCGAACTAAATCTTTTTTTCGAATCAAGCTCTCTTCAGTATTATTCGAATTCATAATCTTCTTCCCCCTCGTCATTATTAGTTTTACCTTTTAGTTGAACATAAATAACCGCAACTAAGCCAGCAATAATTCCTAATGGCAGCAAATCTAGACCAGAATATACAGCCAAAATAAAACCTAAAAATAAGAAGACTTTTGCTTCACCTTTAAATATATACTGTAAAGTAATTGCTACTCCTAGCGCTGGCATTAATCCACCAATAACGGTGAAGATGGTTAAAACAGTTCCACTTAGAGCATCGATAAGTCCTGAGATATAACTTGCACCAAAATAAGCTGCCAGTCCACAAGGGATAATCGTAATAAGCGCTGTCAATAATTGAGGAAATAACACATTCGCTCGCCAGATTTTATTGTATTCACCTTTTTCAATATAACTATCTGCTACGTGAACAAAAATCGAACCGAAAGTCATACGTGCATACCAAACAAATGTACCGAGTAATCCAATAGGTACCGCAACTGAAAGAGCTGTCTGAGCGTCTAAACCACCGGTAATAGCAAAGGCGGTTCCTAAGATACCCGCTAAGGCCATGTCTGCCGGCATACTTCCACCTGCCGAGATGAAACCTAAATAGACCAGGTTAATCGTTGCACCAGTCATAGCACCCATTAGTGGGTCACCTAAAACAACCCCTGTTATAAAGCCACAAACTAAAGGACGTTGCAAGGTCCAAAGACCAACAAAGGGCAAATTACCAATTGCGAAAAAGTAGATCAACCCACACAAAAATGCTTGAAAAATTGTCATTTAAATTCCTCCTAAAGTAAATTAGTTATTTCAATTAATCTCTGTTCTGGTACTAATTGATAAAAAACATGAATCCCTTTATCAACCATACTGCGAATTGCGGCTATTTCTTCTTCATCACACGCCACATTTTTTATAAATGTTTGACGTTCTCCACGAATACCCATTCCACCTAAATTAACCTGAGGTAATTCAATTCCTCCCTCGACCAATTTTGCATATGTAATAGGCGTTTTAGTAAGGAGTAAAATGCGTTCTTTTTCATTGTAAGCTTTTTTTAATTCAACAATCCCCTCCTCAGTTGTATAGGCATCTACCCTTACACCTGTTGGTGCTAAAGCCTTTAGCACTCGTTTTTGAAAAACATCTTGAGCTACTACATCATCAATAATAATTATGTGATTAATACTATGGGTAGGTGCCCAAGCGGTTACAACCTCTCCATGAATTAATCGGTCATCTACGCGCGCAAAAATAATATTTTTCATTTTCTTTCCTCTTTTCTTTAATCTGCCAATTGTTTTTCTAAATAATGATTAACATCCACAATGGTTGTTGGCGCTTGTTCTAATAATTTTGTAACTATTTCCTCAAGTCGTTGTTCACCTGAGCGCATCATAAGGGCTTCCAGTACTAGTGGAAGATTCATGCCAGTAATATGATGAATAGGATAGTCCCCCATCAATGAGACAACAGCGTTAAATGGGCTGCCACTAAATAAATCTGTTAAGCATAGAATTTCCTCTTCCCTTGAAAAGTTTTCCAAAGTTTTTTTTATGGTTTCTTTTAGCAGCGTAATGTCATCATTTGGATATAATCCAAATGCATGAACCTTTTCTTGCTTCCCAATAATCATTTGGGCGCTCCCTAAAATACTCTTAGCAAGCTCACCATGTGAAATTAACACAAGTTGCATATTATCTTCCTCCTGTCTTAACAGTCTAATTTCTGCTAAGTTTATATGTAATCGTCTAATAATTGCCCAAGTTTTAGCTTAAAGTGATCAAAGGTAGGCTCACTTAAAAGCTGTTCGGCAAAGTCTTTCTCTTGTATAATTTTGGCTAAATAATTCCAAAGCTGAAAAACTTTTGCGTTATTTTTTTCAATAACCACAAGCATGGCCAATTGAACTTGATTATGATCGCGATCCCAATCAATTCTTTGTTCTAATAAAGCAACAGAAACAAAAGTATCAACTGTAAACGGGTTAATTGGATGCGGTAAAGCAATGTGATTTCCAAAATAACTACTGCCATGTTCCTCTCTTAATTGGATAGCTGTTAATAATTCATCTTCTTGTCCATTAACTTTTTCTTTTGAAAGAGCACTTAGTTTTGTTAAAACCTCACTTTTAGTCGATAAATTTCCAAAATAGAACAACTCTTCCTTAAATAAATTAATGATCTCCATCTTTCCTTTAAACCCATCAATCGCTAATTTTATTTTTGAATACTCAGCTTCACTTGGAAAAAAGCTTATCAGAATAGCTCCTAGATTTTCTGTTAGCTCATTTTGATCGGTCGTAAAAAGGACATCATAATCTTCCACATCAAGAGTTTTCAACTCCGTTATATTAGCTAAAGTTAAAATAGAAATTTCCGATGAGAACCAAGTGGCAAAACGTTGCCTTAGTAAGATGCTCTCGCTTCGCTTCAAGCTAGTGATAATTAAGACACGCTGTTTACCAGTGATATCATTGTATTTAGTCAAATACTGATTAAAATAAATGGCTAAATAAGCAATTTCCCCTTCTTCGATTCGTTTGCCAAAAAAATCATGGAGCAGCAAAGACATATAGACAGCAATATCAAAAGCCAATGGAAATGATTGTTTGATCTGATCAAGTAGTCTATTTTCATTTTGCATGTTATACTCCAAGCGTGTGATAAGGGGCATGAGATGTAAAGCCAAAGCAATTCGCAAATCAATATCTTGAGTAAAATCAATATCAAATTTATCGTTTATTTCTTGTAATGCGAATAAGATAAAATTGTTAACCTCTTTTGAAATATAGCCATTCTCTTCATAATCACTTTTCCCTTTTAAATAAATAGCAAGATTATTAATTTCATCTTCACGGACTGAAAAGTGGAGTTTCTGACTCAAAGTTTCAAAAATTTCTTTTGCTGCCTCTTTTTCGGTTTGAAATTCTTTCCCCAGCTCTTTTCGATGATGATCAAGATAGAAGCCTTGACGCATTCGTCTAATAGTCATGTCAATGTGAACAATTAAATTTTGAAAAACTGTATCGGAAATATGATGGCGCTGTTTTAACAATACTCCAACTAAAGTGGTTTCAATTTCCTGACGATAACTCTCTTGCGCCTGAATGCTTGCTTCATCCGTAATAAGTTCTAGGTTGCCGATTTTAACTAAACATTTTCGACAATCACTCTCATCACCAACAATTCTAATGCCTAATTTAGGCTTACGCTCTATCTGTAAGTTATAGGCTTTCACATAATGATTTGCTTCATTCAAGTCCAAAGTTAAAGTCGAAACAGAAACAAATATTTTATTCATTAAAAAATGCCGACTAACAAACGTTTTTTGATTGAGCAAGATAACTATCAACTTTCGAACTCGATCAGTTTGGTCTATCAATTTTGAAACGATAGATTCTCCATTAAATTTAGTGAGTATCTCATCTAGCTTAGCTTGATCATGAATAATGACTTTACTACCTTTTGAGGCAGTCGAAATAAATTCAAGGCAGTCGTAAGTGATAAAAAACTCGCGAATCGTCTTAATATCGGATTGAATGGTACGGATACTAATATTAAATTTTTTTACAAAATAATTAGCTGTGAGGTACGATGGACTATTTTTTTCAAATTCTCTAAAAATTTCTATTTGTCGATGGTTTAACACCGGTCATCCCCCCTCTTATTTTTAGGTCATATTTACCTCTCTAATAATGGCTTCAACTCTTGCTGACACAGCATCAATGGCATTACCTGATAAAGCCATAATATCAAATTCATTGTGATTCATTTCGTATGCTTTGCCAATAGTTCGAATGAAGGCTTGCCTCAAATCAGAGCCATAATTGACTTTAATTAAATTAGCCTCCTTAGCGCGTCTCACCTGATCAAAAGGTATTCCTGAGCCACCATGTAGTACAAGTGGAACCGTAGAAATACGTGCAATCGCTTCTAATAATGAAAAATCAAGATTTGGCGTCAAGTCCATACCGTGAACATTACCAATTGAAACCGCTAATAAATCACAGCCTGTTTTCTCAACAAATTCAGCAACATCCTCACAATTTGTTTTGGCATCACTTTCAGATACATGATCATCTTCTTTGCCTTGAATGGCCCCTAGTTCTGCTTCAACGGGAATTCCAAAGAAATGACAATACTCCACAACTCGTCTAACTTCTTTGATATTATCTGCAAAAGTTAGGTCAGAAGCGTCAATCATAATTGATGTAAAACCAGCATCAATACATGCTTTGACATCCTCAAAACTTTTTCCGTGATCTAAATGAAGAGCAACAGGTGTTGAAGCATCCTTCATTTCAGCTTTCACTAAATCGGCAATAGTTTGTGGAGTCGAAAGCTTCAGGTTATTTGACGAGATAGCGATGTACCCTCCAATCCCCATTTTTTGGTATCCTTTTATGATACCACTGGTTAATTCCATATTTGTTGTATTGAATGCTGGCAAAACCAATTTTTTTTCTCTGGCGTAGTTCATTAAACTAAATCCATTGACTAAATCCATTCTCAAACCCTCTTTCTTTTGATGTATCTTTAGCATACAAGAAATTTTACTGAGTGAAGCATGATTTTTTGCATGATTAATCATGCAACTACTCATTTACATTGAATAAGCTGGGTTTGAACGATTGATTTGATTAAATTGATTTACATAAACTACCTCAGATCTTCATCAACACTTTACATGAAGCATGTAATATAATCATATCCACTAAAAAGCGAAAGGATAGATGATTTATGATGATAGACTTGCTTAAAGTAGCAGCTGCAATAATTTTATGCGGTTTTCTAATGATAGAAATTCGGCGTTTCTTTACATCTTCAATAGACTAATGACCTAATTTTATGACAGGTTTATTGGAACACTCCTTTCTAGTCTCAAGTAAAATTGCCATAATTAATTAGTGTATCATAATTAGAAAATGAATAAAAAATGCGATATTTCTAAACTGAACGCTTTCAATCCTCTTAGTAAAAAAACACCAGTTCAAGTTGAATTTTTGAAACTAAGGGTGCCACTTTTTCATGTTTAAGTTAATAGTTACTTTTAGGTGCCTAAGCCACTTAAAAGTACTTACTTTACATTAGTAACTTTAAGTTTTATGATAGGTATAGATTAATAATCTATCTAAAAAAGGAAGGTTGAGAATAATATGAACTATTTAGTAACAGGCGCAACAGGTGAATTAGGAGCATATGCTTTATCTTATTTGAAAGAACAAGTTGATCAAGAAGAAATTATAGCACTCGCTCGTACAGAAGAGAAAGCTACATCATTAAAAGAACAAGGTCTAGCAGTTAGAATTGCTGACTTTGATAATTATTCTAGCCTTTTAGAAGCATTTGATGGAATTGATCGTTTATTATTCATTTCCTCACAGCCTGGAGGCCCAGTTTCTCGTGGCGAACAGCACCAAAACGTAATAAACGCTGCTAAAGAAAAAGGCATTTCATTTATTGTTTACACTAGTTTTCCTAATGGAGAGAAATCAAAAAGCGCTTTAGCGCAAGATCATATTTTAACAGAAAAATTGATCAAAGAATCTGGTATTTCACATACTATCTTACGTAACAATTGGTATTTAGAAAATGAAGGTGATACGATAAAAGCAGCTATAGCAGGTCATCCATTTATTTACTCTGCTGGTGAAGGGAAAGTTGGCTGGGCTTTAAAGCGTGAATTTGCTGAAGCAGCTGCGAATGTGTTTACTGGGAAAGTGCAAACGTCAGAAATTCTTGAACTTTCAGGAGCCCCTATCACTTATGCTGAGTTAGCGAAAGCAGTAAAAATAGCAAGTGGTAAAAATTTCATAGTTGAGGCAATGGCTGATGAAACTTATCAAGCTACATTAAAAGCTAACAACGTACCGGATGCGGTGATTGATTTCATCCTAATGATTCAATCAGATATTCGTCAAGGAGAATTAGATATCATTTCAAGTGATTTTGAACATGTTTTAGGTAAACCGTTGACACCATTAGTGACTGCGGTGAAAGAGTTCTTGTCATCAAACAATTAATACGCAAAAAGGAAGAGTTTATATTCTCTTCCTTTTTGCGTATTAGTTGTTATTTTTTTGTTAAGCTTCTTCTAAAGCTTGGTCATGTTCTTGTTTGACTAATCCAGCATCATATGATTTGGCAAATGGTAGATAAATGAAGAAAGCCACAATCGCACATAAGATAGCAACTAAAGCTGCTTTCCAATCACCTCCAGTCCCAATGAATGCGCCAATTCCGACTGGTGAAGGCCATGGCATCTGTGCAATCATTGGGCGAATTAGTTCCAATTTGATAGCGAAGTAAGCAATTGATGCAGTTGTCATAGGCGCCAAAAAAAATGGAATTGCTAGGTAAGGATTGTAAATTAATGGGACACCGAAAATTAACGGTTCATTAATATTAAACAAGGCAGGCACTATAGATGCTTTCCCTAAGATTCGCAGTTGCTTAGATTTAGCCAAATATACTAGAAAAAGTGCAAATCCTAAAGTAGCCCCTGAACCACCAACAGTTACATAAGCATTGTTAAATTCACCTGCTAATGGGAAAATACCACCATCCGCATTTGCAGTTAAGTTTCCAAGTGTAATGGGCGTCAACAATGAGAAGATAATATTTGCCCCGTGAATCCCAACTAACCACAACGCGTGTACTAAGAAATAAATCACCATTAAACCTAACCAACTATTTGTTAATTGGGTAACAAAACCAAATGGAATAGCAATTAATTGGAAAATATCTGTCCCAAAAGCAACTAATATACCGTTAATTAGCAAGACAACGAAGGCAACCAAGAAAGCAGGAATAAGTGCTGTAAAGGCCCGTGATACACCTAAAGGAACCTCTTCTGGCATTTTAATAATCCAGTGTTTTGCGACACATAGACGATAGAGTTGAACAGCGATAATTGCCATAATAATACCAGTAAAAATTCCAACTGTTCCCAACCTACTCACACCATCTCCGCCAATTTCCCAACCATTAATAATACTTGATTCCGCATCAGTGATACGAACCATAACCCCATTTTCCATCGCTAATTGGGGAATCGACATAAAAAAAGCAAACATAGATAATAATGCGCCACTCATTGGAGCCAAATCTAGTTCTTCTTCTTCCGCAATTATTTTGGCATATTCATAACCAAGAACAATGCAGAAATATAAGGCTAACAGCCCCATTGTAGTACTATTGGCTAACATATACAAATCGCTAACTTTAAAAAAAGTAGCATTAAAAATACCTTCTAAAAAGGGAAAAGTTAATGGGAGGACATTAAAGACTAAAAACATTGAACCAACTATAGTAAAAGGTATAGAGGCCATCCCTGCGCCCATTATGGCGCGTACAATTTTAAATTGGGCCACTTTACCAAGTGGTCCCATGATTGCTTTTTCCAACAAATTAAATAACTTGTTATTTGATTCTTCCACAATATTCACTCACTTTCAATTAAATAGATTTTTCAAATTCTTTTATATAGTGATAATGCTTATCGCTATTTTGCTGGATTTGCTGAATACGTCTTAAACAAATTAACGACAATATAATGCCAATAAATAGGAATCCACCTATCATCAATCTAACTTGATATGTTTTAACAAAAAATGGATAAAAACTAACGAAAGCTTCTTCAAATAATAACCCTATACCAAGCATGATATTAATAGATACTTGTAAAAGATGAAAAATAACATTTCCTTGCAGAGAAGAAGCAACCTTTTCCGTTTTAATTCCGTAAAGCTTGACATGCTCGCTTATCGCAATCAAACTGATAAGGAGTAGTAAAGATGGTAGAAATGCTGAAAAATGTTGACTCATCACCAATCCTAAAAACCAGTATAAATTCATAAAAAAGAAAAGTGCTAATAGGTATCGCAATAATAAATAGCGATTATAACGAAAGTTTTTGGCCGCATTGTCTCGCCTTGTCCGCTCAATCTCATTTTGCTGCTTTTTCTTCATAATAGTTTTCTTCCCCTCTTTAGTATATTTGCCTGACAAATTGTTTGTTTATTCTAATTACGTTGATATAATACGAGCATCTCAATCGCGATTTCTCTTAATGTAATAGTAGTCATTAAGTGATCTTGAGCATGAACCATAATTATTTCTATCGTGATAGTTTCTCCATTAGCAAATTCTTGCAATAAGCCTGTTTGTGTTTTGTGAGCTGCAATAAGAGCATCATTAGCTTCCTCTAACTTTTGTTCAGCTCTACCGAACTGATTGTTCCTCATATATTGAAATGCTTCGTGGACGATAGTCCTTGCCTCTCCACTATGTAAAATAATATCAAAAGCGACTTCTTGTAATTTTTCTGCATCCATTGTGCTTTTTTCCTCACTTTATTTGATTATGAATAGTTGATAAATTGTTCAATAAATTGTTCATAGTTTTCACTTGCAACTAATTGTTTGCGAATCCGATCATCCTCGATAATTGGAACTAACATCAAACTTATCTTTTCTAATTCCGAAAGATTAAGTGTATCTGGTGATAAAAGAAAAACTAGTTGAATATGAGGGTGTTCTTCATCCCAAAATATGCCTTTTGGAGCAATTGCAACAGTAACGTATGCCGAAGTGGTCACAGGTTCAATCGGATGTGGTACGGCCAAATAATCAGAAAAAGCAACAGAACTATATGTTTCTCTAAGCTGTAATTGCTTTTTTAATGAATCTTTAACCGGTTGACCTTCAATCCGCTCTAACGAATCGAGTAAATCATCAATTACCTTCTCTTTAGTGGTTTCATTCTCTATAATTAAAAAGAGCTTTTCCGAGAATGTTTGTTTGATTAAATTCAGTCGATGAGTTTTAGCAATGACAGAAGCATTTCTGTCTTCCAATAATGGCTCCATCCCTTTGTACATTGATAACTCATGATTGATTGCCGCGATGTCTTCCTTATCAAGAAAAACACTCACATGCACAATGGGTGTTTGGTGAAGGACATTAGGTAAACCGATCGATGAAACAATTAAATCTATATTCTCTAGAGCTTGTTCCGATATTTCGTAGTAACTGATTACCTGCTCAATCATTATCTTGGAACCAAGTTCATGCTCCAGACGAGCTCTTAGCATTTGGGAACTACCTAATCCAGTAGCGCAAATAACTAATACTCGGGCTTTTTGATTATTAAAAAAACGTTCGACAGCTGCAGTTAAATGAATCGTCAGGTAAGCCCATTCACTTTCCTGTACATCAAAGGAACGAAAGACAGGCATTTTTTCAAAATGCTTAATTGTTAGTTGGAAAATATCTAAATATTTCCCTTTAATTTGTTCTAACAATGGATTGCCAATACTGCTTTTATTTTGTAATCGCAGTAACAATGGTGTAAAGTGCATCATTAAACCATCAATTAATATTGAATCCTGTGAAATAGTAAAACCTGTCTCCAAGTCTATCGCATGTAACACTTCGATTAATTGTGCCTGAATTTGTTCACGGTCATAGGCAATCCGTTTAAAAACTAATCGAGAGGTGGTTTTATTTCTTAAATGCATGGCTATATACTCAGCTTCTTCAATTGGAAAAGTAATAACCATACTTCGACTCAGACGGTCTACAATTCTCAATGCGGTTTGATATTCTAGTGATACTTTTGGAAACTGGATAACGTTCTCTTGCTCAATTTCAAACCCTGATTGAATTCGTTTAATTGATAATGCAATATGGAGCACAATATTGAAAATGATGAAATCTGATATTTTTAAATGAGATTCTCGACACTCATCTAAAACAATAATTAAAATCTCTTCAATGCTAATTTCATCAAGCAAACTACTATACATTGAAAAGGTGTAGAGGTTGTCGTGTAAGCGAGTCATAAAAAAGTAGTTCATGATAAAGTGTCGAAAACTTTGTTCACTCCCATAAACAAAAATCCCAATACTCGGCTTGCTTTTCAGTTCAATATTATAAGGTGTCAGTCGCTTTTTTATTTCGACTAAATCATTCGAAATAGTTGACCGTGAAACAAATAAATCGTGAGCAATGTTGTCAACCAAAAGAGCACTTTGTTCAAAAAAAAGTTTATGCAAAATATAATATTGACGGTCCTTTGATTCATGAATCGTTGTGATTTGCTTAGTGGATGATAGTTGGTAGATTTCATACTGATAAAAGAGTTCGAAAGATGAGTCATCCTCAATAATAAGACGATACCCCAGTCCGCGTTTTGCTTCAATTCGACTCTTGTGTTTCTTAACAACATCACCTACTATATGAAGGTACTTGCGAACTGTTCTATCTGAAATTTTCAATTTGGTAGATAATTCTTGACTTGTTAGATAGCCCTCACGATTCTCGTATAATAGTTTCAAAATAATTACTTCTTTTTGACTTAGCATTATCCTCAACCCTTATTTGATCGCTTCTTCCACCACTTTGGCTAATTTTTCAATGCCCATTGGGATAGGGACGTATGCTTGAGGCGGTATGTTAACGATCGGTTTATTTTGTTTAATTGCTGCCTTTTCTAAATTAGCAAAATACATCTTCGTTTGTGGGCTGACCAAATATAAATCAAATTGATCTTTAGCAATGGTTGCTGCACCTTGTGATGCTGATGTTGCCTCTAATTCAATTTCCACACCTTTAGTTGCGAAAAAATCCGTCGCTTTTTTAGCAATAACTGAGGATGACATACCTCCAGCGCAGATAATCAATGCTTTTTTCATTTCTTTTCCTCCTATTAAATAAGTTTTCCACACAGTAACAGCGGGGTGAGTCAATTTTTCTATTTGATCAGTAAACTCTCCTCCTTCTTAATTCGTATCTGTATCATATCAGGAAGCGCTTGCTTTTTGAATGGATGAAGTTTCCGTTGCCTAACGGAAAGAAGTAACACCTATAATGACATGCCAATTTTCACTCTTCTTTACTTAATATCCCTAGTTTGCTAAACTTACAAGTGAAAAAGCAATCTTCTTTGCCCATAAGTTTAGCGAATGGAGTCCACAAAAAATGAAAAAAGAGTTGTTAAAAATTAAAGTACCACCCAAAATTTATCAAGAATTATCTATTGATAAAGATGAAGAACTTGTTTTACAAGTTAAAAATCAAGCTATTACCATTACAAAAAAACACCCATCAGAAAACCAAGTCATAACTCTCAGATGGTTTCTCCTACCATCCTTGGCGGTTAGTCTGATTTTTTTATGGATAGCTCTTTATCAAAATATGAGTCAAGTCCCTTTAACAGGTCAAGTATCTATCGCTAGCCTGGTGATTATTTTAGGCGTTTTTAGTGGTATCTGTATGTTCAGTTTCTTCTTTATAAAAGGAAAACGAAATAATACTAACCTCTCTGCTAGTAGCATTTATTGGCGAAATTTTCCAACTATCCTCGTCTCATTTGTGATTAGTTTAATTTTTGTTCTGTCCGGATTTTTTTGGTTAGTTGATAAATTATTCAAAGGAGCAAGCTTTGATATTATCACTGCCACATTTATATTTTTTTTATTTGCTTGTTGTATCAATTATTTTATGATCTATTTTGCGACTGCAATCTCCTCAACAATGATTATTACTTTACTCGTATCAGTGATTTTTGGTGGACTGCTATTTTCAATGATAACCAACGCCGACCATCTTTGGTGGCAGCATAATTTTAGTTTTCTTGGCACACAAGAAGCTATTAATAGTTGGCAATTCAATGTGACTTTAATGATTTCAGCTCTTTTAATGATTGCGTTAATAGATTATTTATTTGTTGCTCTGAGAAAATCTATGCCTGGAAACAAACGATTAATGATTTTAAGAGGCCTATTAACATTAACCGCGATTGCGTTAGGGGCTGTCGGATTTTTTCCAAATGATGGCGGCGAATTGCATATCATTCATACAAAGGTTTCAACATGGCTAATTTATCTTGTCATTTTATTAATTATCAGTATTCGGTGGCTACTACCAAATATTACGAAAGAATTTCTTGTTATCTCATACAGCATGGGAGGCCTTTTATTCATATGCAATCTATTATTTGCTAATGTCCATTATTTATCACTAACAGCCTTTGAATTGATTGCCTTTATTTTGGCATTTAGTTGGATTTTACTTCTTGTCCAAAATTTACAAAAATTGTATCACAATCGTAATCTGATTGTTAACATCTCTATCGAGCCCGATATTCCTTAATCGATTTAGTATCACTTTTAATTTAAAAGAAGGTTAACTGAATAACTATGACACTTAATTATCAAGATGATATTACGCAAATCATGTCACATCGCTACGATCAAGGAGCGGATTACTGGACAACATCAGATAATCGAATTATTAAAGGCGCTCCCTTCTCTTTAGTAGAATCTGTCAGGTATCTTCGTGAATTAGGCTTATCCCCTTCAGATCCTAGCCTTAAAGCCGCTAGTCAAATCATCTTTGAGACTTGGCAATCAGATGGACAATTTAAGGTTTATCCAAAAGGAGTCAGCTATCCTTGTCAAACGGCCAATGTTGCCAGTACTCTTTGCCAACTTGGGTACCATTCTGACAAACGTCTACTACGTACACGTGACTATTTATTAAGTACTTATGAAGGAAAAGGCGGTTGGCGCTGTAAGAAGTTTTCTTATGGTCGTGGTTCTGAAACGGATTTAGCAAATCCTTATCCAACGTTATTAGCACTGGATTACTTTCGCTATGGCAAACAAAAAGAGGAACCTGCTGTTAGCTTAGCTATTGAATTTTTACTTGCTCATTGGCAAACAAAATCGCCAATTGGACCTTGTCATTATGGGATCGGCACCTTATTTATGCAAGTAGAATATCCTTTTCGTGGTTATAATCTTTTTCAATTTGTATATGTGCTATCATTTTATGAAGAAGCTAGACATGATCCGCGATTTATTGAAGCCTTCACCTGCTTAAAAGAAAAAATTATTAATGACCAATTGATTGTAGAACGAGTTGTTCCAAAACTTGCGAAATTAACGTTTTGTAAAAAAGGTGAGCCAAGTGAACTAGCTACTAAACGTTTTCAAGAAATACTTATTAATTGTCGTAAATAATGAAAGCCCCTCTCAGTCTTTTAAATTGAGAGGGGCTTTTGTTGATTATTTGTGTAAATTCTGATGAAACCCGAGATGCTTCAAGTAGAGGATTTACTAGCAATTCTACCAATTTAAGCAAGCATTTGGAGTAATTCACAACAATTATTTTTTTTACTTCTTGTCTTTTTGGTTTGTTTTAGTCAGTTACTTTTTTGTTCCGACTTTGTAAGCAGTAAAGTAAAGGAGCGCAATGAAGCCGCCACCACCCACTACGTTTCCTAAATAAACAGGAATAATATTTAACCAAAAATCAGTCCAAGTAACACCACCAGCTAGAATTCCAGCTGGGATAATAAACATGTTAGCAACCACATGTTGAAAACCTGATATGACAAATCCCATAATAGGCAACCAAATTCCTGCTATTTTCCCCATGAAATCTTTGGACGCTAAGTTAAGATAAACGCCTGTTGAGACTAAAATATTGCAGGCAATCCCTGATAAGAATGCTTGTAATAATGTATCCTTCGTTCGACCACGAGCTACAATAATCGTCCGTTCAACAAAGTCACCTTGCAGAGCTCCGGTTAAATAACCAAAAAAGTAAGCAACAAAAAAAGCGCCGATAAAGTTAAACAAAGTTACAATTGCGATATTCCTCAACCATTCTTTTACTGTTATTTTTTTGGCGAACAAGGCCATCGACACAACCATCATATTACCAGTAACCAACTCTCCTCCCGCTAACAGAAGGCAGATCAGACCGAAGGGAAAGACGCAGGCTCCAATTAATAATACTAAACTGCCCCACTCTGCGGGCATAGTACCCATTGCACGAATAAAAGCAATCCCTGCTAAGCCAATAAACATCCCAGCTGCAAATCCTAACAAGCTAAGTGTAAGAAAACTAGCTTTCCCCTTTTCCATTCCTTTTTGAATAGTGACATCAACTATCTCTGGTGGACTATAAAATCCCATTTTATCATCTCCTAATGTTTTACTGGATTAACGAAGACTTATCGATCCCTATCTTTGTTAACTCCTCTGCTAATAGTGCAGGTGTTGTTTTCTCATCGTCCAAATAGATAAAATCAGTCCATTTATGTTCACTGAGATAACGAGTTGTTAATTCCGTAAAACGTGAATCGTGATTTTTACCTAATTGAATCGCCCAGACATCTGCTCCGTGACTGGTGTAGTCTGTAATTGTTTCCCAAGTTATCTCTTTCTGACTAATAAGTAACAAGCGACGACCAAAGTACGGCAATTTTTCAAACCAAGAAGATGTTTGTCGACATTTTACAACCTCGCCGATGATAATCATTGAGGGATTGTCATACTCATTCTTCTGCTTAAGGGTACCAATGGTTCCTGTAATGACCTGTTGGCGACCATAACTTCCCCAAGTAATAATGGCTATCGGAGTGTCAGGAGCTTGCCCCTTTTTTATTAAGCTAAGACAAATAGCAGGAAGTTTTTCCACGGCCATATACAGTGCGAGGGTTCCACCAGTTATTAAGTAGCTAATATCAACTTCCTCACCCCACTTTCGATGCCCAGTTGCTAAAGTAACATGACTACAATAGTCTCGGTGAGTCAATGGGATCCCAACATAGATCGCTGCGACAGAAGCAGCTGTGACCCCTGGAATCACTTCATAGGGAATGTCCCATCGTTCCAGGGCAGTCATTTCTTCAGCAACTCGCCCAAAAACAACCGGATCACCGCCTTTTAATCGAACCACTTGTTTACCAGAAAGAGCATGCTTTACCATAAGTTGTTCGATCTCTAATTGGGATAAAACATGGGCCAAAGGAGACTTACCACAATAGACAAAGATTGCCTCCTTTTTGGCCAAAAATAGAAATAGTGGATTAACTAAACGATCATAAATAATGATATCAGCTCTTTTTAAAACACGTGCCCCTTTTAAAGTTAATAAATCAATATCACCTGTTCCCCCACCTAATAGATAAACTTTGCCACCCTCTTTTTTAAAGCCAGACATAGACATTGTCATCTTCTACACTAGTCTCATAGACAGCAACACACCCATCATCTGGTGCTTGAACCATGCCGTCATTTAGTGATACCTTATAATCGTGCAACGGACAAAAAACAAAATCGCCAGCGACTGTCCCTTCTGCGAGTGGACCATCTTCATGGGGACAGCGATTTCCAACTGCTTTTATGGTTCCATCCCCTAAACGAAATAAGGCAATTTCCTTTCCGTCAATATGTACTTCTCTCCCAATATTAACTGATAGCTTTTCAATTGTTGTCACGAAATATTTAACTTTTTCCATCGTTTACCCTCTCTCTATCCCATATAATTCAGCTATTTTTTCTTTAGACGAAACGACTTCATCCCATGGATTAACTTGTTTGCCAGACATTGCATCTGCCAACGCTTGATTCAGTTCTTTTTGTGTGTCTTTATTTAAGAGAACCTCACTGACCTGTTCAAATCCTAAGCGATCTAACCATGGAGCCGTTCTTTCTGCGTAAATTCCTGTTTCTCGGTAATATTGAAGCATAGCCCCACACAACTCAATCACTTCTTCCTCTGTTTCGCAAGTTGTCAGCAATCTTCCTTCTTTAACCTCAGTGCCTCCGTTCCCACCAATATAGATTTGGAACCCATTTTCAACTCCAATCACGCCGAAATCTTTTACACCCGATTCGACACAGCTTCGAGGACAAGCAGACACACCGATTTTAAATTTATGTGGTGTATCAATAAATTCAAATTTTGTTTCTAATTTAATACCTAAGCCCATAGAATCTTGAGTACCAAAACGACAGAAATTTTTACCGACACATGTTTTTACTGAACGAAAAGCTTTCGCATAGGCAGAAGCAGATGTCATATTGAGCTCTTCCCAGATTTTTGGCATGTCCTCTTTACTAACTCCGTACAGCCCTATCCGTTGACTACCAGTAATTTTAAGTAGCGGTACTTGATACTTTTCTGCTACTTGCGCAATTTTTATTAATTGCTGTGGAGTTGTCTTGCCTCCTCTAACTCGTGGAATAACTGAGTACGTTCCATCTTTCTGAATATTGCCGTGCATTCGTTCATTAACATAACGGGATGCTTTTTCATCAGCATGCTCATGAGGATAAATCATATTCAAGTAATAGTTCAAAGCCGGATGGCATTTCGGACATCCTTCTAAGTTTTTAAAATTAAGCACGTGTCTGACTTCTTTAATAGTTTTTAACCCCTTCTGACGAATGCTAATCACTATTTGATCACGAGTCAACTCTGTACAGCCGCATATTCCTGTTGGAACAGCTGCTTCAAAATCATCTCCTAAAGTATATTCTAGGATATCTCCCACAAGCCCTTTACACTTCCCACAGGAATTTCCAGCCTTAGTTTGAGCTGTCACCTCAGGAACAGATGATAAATTATGCTCGTTAATCGCCGTCACAATAGTGCCTTTTGAAACACCATTACAGCCACAGATCATCTCATCATCAAGCATGTCTGCTACATTACCACTAGAATCCTCTTCACCAGAATAGAGTAACGATACCATTTTGTATTCTTCCAGCGATTGTTCTTTTTTTAGAATGTTATAATAACGATTACCTTCACTTGTGTCACCATATAGAACAATTCCTTGAAGTTTACCATCTTTAACAAATATTTTTTTATATGAATTTGCAATACCGTCAAAGCTCTCCACCCCTTTGACTCCCTCTTCATCAGTAATTGTCCCAGCTGAGAAAAGATCACACCCAGATACCTTCAGTTGAGTAAACATTTTACTTCCTTCATAAGGTTCTGTATCACGGTTAGTCAAAATATCAGCTAAAACCTTACCCTGTTCATACAAAGGAGCCACCAATCCGTAAGCAATCCCGCGGTGCTCACAACACTCGCCAACTGCATAGATATTACTGACATTAGTTTGCATATAGTCATTGACAATAAAACCGCGATTCGTTTTTAAAGCAGTTCCTTGAGCCAAACTTATTTCTGGCTTAATCCCAATAGACATAACCACTAAATCTGTCTCAAGTGTTGTTCCGTCAGTAAATTCTAATCCCGTTACTCGTTCCTGACCGCTGATTTTTGATGTTGCCTTGCCAATTGCAAATTTTAGTCCTTGTGCCTCCAAATCAGCTTGCAAGAGTTCTCCCGCCCTGCGATCAAGTTGCGTTTCCATTAGCCAGTCTGCTAAATGGACTACCGTCACATCCATGCCTTGATCAAGAAGTCCTTTCGCAGCTTCTAATCCCAAAAGTCCTCCTCCGATTACTGCCGCCTTTTGATATTGTTTAGCTGATTCGAGCATTTCCTCAGTGTTATCAATCGTTCGAAATCCTAAAACCCCAGGCAAATCATGGCCTTCTACAGGTAAAATAAAGGCTCGCGAACCTGTTGCTAAAATCAATTTATCATAAAAAACTAGTTGTCCGTTTGCTGTCACAACTTTTTTTTCAGTTGTTTCAATACTAATAACAGGATTATGATTGATTAGGTTGACCTTATTTTCTGAATACCAGTTATAGTCATTTGTGATTATTTCATCTGTTGTCATCTTTTTCTGTAAAACATTTGATAACATAATCCGGTTGTAATTGGGATGATTTTCTTCTCCTATCACCGTCATATCATATAAATCAGGCTCTCGCTCAATGACTTCCTCTAATGTTCTAATCCCTGCCATACCGTTCCCGATCATAACTAAACGTTCTTTTTTCATATCGCACCCTCCATTTTTAAAATGTGAATTAATGAGCATTTGATGTAAGTTTATCAATAAATAAGACCGTCGCCTATTAGGGAAAGTCCTATATATTAATAACATAAAAAAAAACGAAGAAAGTGAGACCAAAGTCTCACTTTCCTCGCTTTTGCTAACTAGTGGGTTAATCATCTGGTAAATTGGCTAGGAAATCTGACAACTGATTTTTAAGTTTCTTAGAACGAGACGGATTAAGTCCCTTTGATGAAATTGCTAATAGTAAATCTTCCGTTTCAACCACTGCCATATTATAAAAATCTGAAAAAGCCTTGTCAGTACAATCATTTACTAGCTGTCCCTCATGACAATCGCCTCTGACTTGTCGATTAACATTTAATTGGTCAGAACAAATAAACACCATAAACTTCCCTTGAACATCCGTTTTATGATAAGGTCGATGATAACAATTGATTGCTGATAATTGAGAAATTTCAGTCGAAATTATCGGAGCGACTACTGTTAGGTTTGCGCCAGTATTAAGTAAACCACGAATTTTTCGAGCTGCAATCCTTCCACCGCCAACTACTAAGATCTCGCGTTCCTTAAGTGATAAGTAGATAGGGTAATTAGCTGTCATAGGTCAACCTCTGATCGATGAGTCGTAAAATAGCCGGCGCCATAGCAATGTCAAGATTTAATGTATCTGTATAGAAAATGTGAGACGCCAACTTTTTTTCTTCAAGTAAAGCCTTGAGTTGGTGTCTTATTTTTTCAGGCAGATGCCCGTCAAATAGAAAGAAAGGAACGACAAGTAATTGATCAGTCGTACTAAGCAGCTTTTCCGCTTTTTCAAGGTACGGATACTGGCCGTATAAAAGTCCTGTTGTAATTGCTAAGTCAGTATCTTTACTCAGTTGATAACCGATCTCTTTCGCTATCTCTCCGACAGCAAAGTAATGTGAGCTACCATGAGCCACTAATAGCACTTTAGGGCTATCGAGATGAAACTCTCTAAGAGCCTGTTGGACGACCTTAAAAAGAACTCTTCTCACTTCTTTTTCTTGACCAAAAGTATCCGAAACGACATAAGTTAGCTCTGGAAACTTCTTTTTTACCGAGTCCAATTGTTGAGGGATATCTTCATTTTTGTGCATAGCAGAAAAAAGTAGCAAAGGGACAATCACCAATCGAGTAATTCCTGACTTTGCCATTTTTTCAGCAACAATACTTAAGTTATCAGGGTGATTTTCTAAAAAAGCTAGTGCTTGCTGTGTTTCTGGTCGTTTCGATTTTAGTTCATGGTAAAAGTGTTGCATCTTTTGATTTTTTCCTAATTTTTGACTTCCGTGGGCGACATAAATAATTCCTTGCACGTTATTTCCTCACTTATTTCCTTTTTTGGGCTCATTATACACGTTTCAATTCAATCACACAACCCGCTAATTTGTTACAAGTCAATAATTTTTTCTTTGACAGCATAACGAATTAGTTCAACACGATTAGATAAGTTCAATTTTTTCATGATATTAGCTTTATGAACTTCAACCGTTTTGACAGAAATAAATAGTCGTTCAGCAATTTCACGATTGCCATAGCCAAGTGCTACTAAAGGTAAAATTTCTTGCTCACGATTAGATAACTGATCGTAGCTATTTGCCAGCATAGGTTGAGTCGGTTCTTTAACTGTTTGTAAAATATGGTCAGGCATCGGAATCTGCTGATCAAGATAATAGTGATGGTGAGTAACTGCTTTGATAGCCTTTATTATTTCTTGGTCATCTGAACTTTTTAACACATAACCATCGGCTCCTGCTTTAATTCCTTGACTAACATAATCTTCATCATCATGCATAGATAAAATAACAATTTTAACCTTCGGGTATTTCTCTTTGATACGTTTGGTCGTCAATAACCCATTCTCCCCTGGAGGCATTCGTAAATCCATAACAACCACATCAGGTGACTTATTTTCGACTTCTATGTAAGCTTCGATTCCATCAGCAACAGTTCCAATCACGGTCATGTCTGCCTGATCGTTGATTAGATAGGCCAGCCCTTTTCTAACCACAACGTGATCATCAGCAACTAGTACTCGTATCATACTTATCCTCCTTCGTATAATAAGGTTATCAGATTTATTCTGATAGTTCCTTTTCATCCCCATAAGGGGTATGATTATTTCGTACAGATAGAGGTCGTAGTATTCCTCCTTGAAGTTTTGTCTTCCTAATTAAGACTGACGCCTCTTCTCTACGGACTTGTATATGAATGAGCTGGATAGAACCTAGTTTCTGGATCTCTCACGAGGCTATATCGTCCCTAGAGGTTGAGGAACCCCTTATCTGTAAACTCTTGTTGAAAGGTGTTGATTGTATGTTCTTTATCGGTATTGATATTGGCAAACGAACCCATGAAGCTGCTTTAATTGATGAACAAGGGAAACAACTCGGTAAAACACTTCGTTTTGCCAATTCTAAACACGGAAGTGAACAGCTTCTACAATTTATTAATCACTATGAACTGATCCCTGACCATACCTTAATCGGTATGGAAGCGACAGGCCATTATTGGCTATCTGTTTATTCTTTTCTTGATGGACTAGGCTTTCATGTCACAGCTTTTAATCCGATTCAGTCGGATTCTCTTCGGAATTTCTATATTCGTAAAACAAAAACAGATACAGTTGATGCCGTTTTGATTGCTCAAGTTATTCGTATGGATTTACCTGATCCAACACAACTACCAAAAGAAGAATTATTTCAACTAAAACAGCTAGAACGTTTTCGATACAGTGTTGTCGATAATATGTCCGACTTGAAACGAAAGGTGATAGCTTGTTTGGATCAAGTCTTTCCTGAATATGATCAGCTTTTTTCAGATATGTTTGGCAAATCATCTACTCAACTTTTACTTCAGTCACCTTTGCCTGAAGATCTCTTAGAAATTGATTCTGAGAAATTAAGTGTGTTATTAAACCAAGCGAGCAATGGTCGCCTCGGGCGATCCAAAGCGGAACAAAAAGTAGAGCAGTTAAAAGGCTTCGCTGAAAACTCTTTTGGCATCAGTATTGCAACAGATGTTTTCAAACTTCAAATACAATTACTTTTAGAACAGATTCAACTATTTGAAACCCAAATTCATCAAATCGAAGAGGAAATGACTAAAATTGTAGAAAAACAAGAAAACTTTCTCACAACCATTACAGGAATCGGCCCAATCACTGCAGCTGTCATTATGGGCGAAGTAGGTGATATTCACCGATTTGAACGCCCGAATCAACTGCTTGCTTTTGCAGGTCTTGACGCCTCAGTCCGTCAGTCTGGTGATTTTACAGGAACCAAAAATCATCTTTCTAAACGAGGCTCCCCCTACTTACGTCGAGCGATTTGGCAGGCAGCTTTTATTGCTTCTCAAAAAGATCCAGCCCTTTCCGTTTATTATCAAGGGCTTAGGAAGCGTGGAAAAACGCATGGAACGGCGATTGGCGCAGTTTGTCGTAAACTTGTGAATATTATATTCACCATTTGGACAACAGATAAACCCTACGAAGTTCGTTTAACTTGTGAAACAGATACCTAGAAAAAATTTGTATTCTTCTCTAGGTTTATTTATGTTGCATTAAAAATCACAACAAACAATTTTAAAATAGTTCAGTTTTTACTTGACCTTTTTATAGCTGGCTTTATTATATGTAACAGCATTAACTGATGAATTAGTTCTGTTGATAAATTTCTAACGCAGCTTGTACGGCGGCTCCACGATTAACATCTGCCCCATGATAAATCAAAGTTGCTTCCAAGGCACCAAGAACGTGCAGAACATTTTCTTGACGACTGCTGAACCCCATATTACCAATTCGCCATACCTTGCCTTGAAGAGCACCAAATGACGACGCAATTTCAACACCAAAATGCGTCAATAACATGTCTCTGACAGACTCAGCATCTACTCCCTCTGGAACAAGAATAGGTGTTACTGTAGGCATCTTGCTCGTCATATCGCCATACATTCCTAACCCCATCGCAGTAATCCCTGCTACAATAGCCCGATCATTTATCTGATGACGCGCATACCCTGCTTCAATTCCTTCATTAATCATCAACCTTAACCCTTCATGCAAAGCATAAATTAAACTTGTTGCTTCTGTGTGATGGTTAATTCGCTCAGAACTCCAATAACGTTGCAGCTGACTTAAATCCAAATAATTATTTGAAATATGATTCTCATTGCGGAACTCTTTGCTTAAGCCCAATTCCTTTTGATAGCGCAAGTCCAATACTTTTTCAACCTTTTCATTATAAGTGATCAGTGATAGCCCTGACGGCACACTAACACATTTTTGAGTCCCGGCAATGGCAATGTCGATCCCCCATTCATCCACTTTAATTGGAACACCACCATATGTTGCAACTGTATCAACGACGAAAAAGACTTTATTTTCTTGACAGTAGGCGCCAATTTTTTCCAATGGTTGCATTTGACCATTAGCCGTTTCACCATGAACCATTGCCACGATTTTTGGTTGATGATGCTCAATTAACTCAATAACCGTTTCTTGACTAAACACACTGTCCCATTCTTTTTCTTCATAAATAACTTCTGCCTGAGCACGTTCGCAAATTTCTCCTAAAAGAAAAGCAAAGCGACCATAGACAGGAATTAACACTTTGTCTCCAGGTTCGATCAAAGCAATCAAAGCGGCCTCTAACCCCGAACGAGAAGTGCCGTCAATAGCAAATGCTTGTTTATTTTCAGTTTGAAATGGTACTTTAATCATTTCTTTTACTTCATCCATAACCGTTAAAAAGGCTGGGTCAAATTGGCCAACAATCGGTGTTGCCATCGCCCGCAAAACAGACGGATGAGCCTCAACTGGGCCGGGAGTCATAATGGTTCTAATTGGTGTCATAATTGGTTGTATCATATTAACAGCTCCTTCAATATTTTTGAGCAAATCTTTCTTGCAGCTAATCCAGTTTGAAAATTACTTTCACTGAATAAGAGCGAAAACTTAAACTCATATTCTTATTACTATTATCCTACTTGCTTGACCAATTTTTCATTAGCGTAATTTACAATATCAAAATAACTTTTAGTCGTTTTGCACAAAGAAATCAGAAAGCGCTTCTCGTATAATCAGTTTATCTTGGAAATAATGGAGTGATTACGTTGACTACTTTAATTGAATTGCTATCAGTTCCCCGTTTTACCGACTTAGAACTTCTTACCCCTAAAGCTAATTTAGCTCATGCGGTTGACAGCATTGAACTCACAGAAACACCTGATGTGGCTCTTTACATCCCTAAAAATGTCTTTCTTTTGACAACTGCTATGCACTATCAACAAAAGCAGGATCAATTAATCGCTTTGATTGATTCATTAATTTTAGCAGAATCAGCTGGCTTAGGCATTAAGATTGGTCGCTTTTTGGATCAAATTGACCCCAAAATTATTGCATATGCCCAAACCAAGCAGTTTCCACTAATACTTATTCCTGCTACTAAACCATTAGGTGCCTTACTTCATAAATTGACTAATTATATTCGTCAAACAAAAACAGAAGAAATCACTTATGCTTTAGACATTCAAAAACGTTTTTCAACATTATTAATTAATGATGCTCATCCTGCAAAAATTATCGAAGAATTTGGCAAAATGGTTCAAACACCTGTTTTACTACTAGATCCTTTTAAAGAAATTGTCGCCCAAACTAGTGGATTCGAGCAATCACATTTACCAACCATGATCCTTATTGAACAACTCATTGACAGTCGGTCATTTAATAACGATCGACATTTCCAAAGTACGATCGTCACTGATGATAATGGAAAGAAAAAACAGGTAGCTATTTATCCAATTAAAAGTAATCAGCATTTTCCTTATTACTTAGTAATTTTAAAGCCTGAACAAATTCCTTATCCCGTCTCAGAATTTGCGATTGACCAAGCTATTTTAGTTCTTGGTTTTGTTCAATTAAAAAACTTAAAAATAACCGAATCTCAACAAATGATTAAAAGTGACTACTTTCAAAAACTAGTTGAAAGCCAACAAAATCCTGCTTTTGATCAAAAAGAATGGCTACCATTTGATCTTAACTTCGGCATCAAATACACCCATTTTTATCAAGTCATTTATGTCAATTGTCGACACAATCAGCAAAACAAGGTCGCTTTAAAATATAATCAAGAGAAAAGCCAATTGGCTACATTTTGGCTGACAGAAAAATTACCTCTTCAGCTCAAAGATAGTTTGGTTTTCCCTATAAAAAACAGCAATCAACTCGTAATCATCCTGCAAACTAAAGAAGAAACAACTAAGATTGTTTCGGTTTTAAGCGTTCTAGCCGAACAACTAGAAAAGGTTCTACCTATTTCACTTGCTTTCTCTTTTGGTCATCCTTGCACACATTTAGATAAACTGGGCACTAGTTTTATTGAGGCTAAGCTGACTTTTGAACATGCCCTCAACATGACAAACCAAGAGCGTATCAGTTATTATAGACCAAAGGGCATGCTCAATTTATTTGATAATATGCAGCCTGAGGAAGTTCGCTACTTTTGCCAAGCTACCTTAAAGGAATTGGCTTATCCCGAAACCACTACACTCAAAGAATTAAGAAAGACTCTGAAAACTTATTTAAGTTATCAATGCGAGATTACACGAACTGCCAACGAATTATTTATTCATCGAAACACAGTGAAGTACCGAATCGATAACTGCGAGGAACTTTTAGGTGAAACTATCAATACACCGACCAATAGTCTCAACTTGCGTTTGGCTCTCGAATTATCAACATCAACAGATGAGTAACGAGCTTCAGCTATTCATTTTCTTTCAATTGATAAATCATAGCTATTTTTTATCCACTATGACCAATGATTTATCTAAAAGAGACAGGTATCATGAAAGCTATAAATCTAATTAAGGAGCACGATCTATGAAAGAAACTTATTGTTACCACAAGTGGAAAAACTTACCTCTACAGGTCAGCTTTTATCCGGCAACCAATTCACAAGCCAATATGACGCTCATCTATTTTCATGGAGGTGGACTAATCTATGGTAACCGAGATGACTTACCTTCCAGCTACATTGAACAAATGACTGGTAGTGGCTATAACTTATTAACCGTTGACTACCCACTAGCTCCTGAAGCCTCACTTCACTTAATTATTGAGTGTCTTGAAGCAAGTATTACTTGGTTCAAAGCTGAATACCAACAAACTCTCGGCTTAGAAACTTCTACTTTTTGTTTATTTGGTCGCTCTGCTGGTGCTTATTTGAGTCTTTTACTAGGTAGCCGTTTACAAGATTCTGATCTCAAAGGACTCATCAGCTTTTATGGCTATTACGCACTTTCAGAGCCTAATTTTAATCAACCAAGTCCCTATTATCAAAAATACCCAGCAGTTCCTTTTATGACTGTCTATCAACTGACTCAAGGATCTCCTAAAGCAGAAGCCAGTATCAACGAACGTTTTCCGATTTATTTATCCTATCGTCAAACTGGACAATGGGCAAAGGGATTAGTAGGAAAAATTTTACCTGCTACATTTAATCTAACTGACAATGACCTTGGACACTTGCCACCGACATTTCTTGCGGCAAGCACTGCCGATCAAGATGTTCCCTACACCCTTTCTGAAAGAATGGCTCGCTTAATTCCAGAAAACTTTTTTTACACCGTTGATGGCTTACCTCATGATTTTGATGCCGATAGTAGCCAAACCGCTGGTCAAGAAGCATACACACAACTAATCGAATGGCTAAATAGGCTTAGATAAACAAAAAAGAGGCTGAAAAATATCAGTCTCTTTTTTCATTACTAGCCAACAACTCGTGTTCCTGCATTACCAGCTAAAGCTTCAACAGCATCTGATAAAGCACAGATAATCGCCGTTTTCCCTAAACTTGCAAACTCAATACAGGCTTGCATTTTAGGTCCCATGCTTCCATCTGAAAAATGACCTTCATTATAGTATTCCTGTGCTTTTGCTAATGGCAGTTCAGTCAATTTTTCTTGATTTGGTTTCCCGTAATTAATATAGACATTCGGCACATCAGTGAGAATCATTAATACATCGGCTTCCACATCAATTGATAAACGTAATGCCGATGAATCTTTATCAATCACCGCAGCTACTCCTGTAAGCTCACCCTCTTGACGAACAACTGGAATACCACCACCACCAGTTGAAACAACCACAATATCATTGGCAAGCATTGTTTTTATAGTTTCAACTTCAACAATTGCTTTTGGTTTTGGTGATGGTACCAACCTGCGATACCCTCTTCCGGCATCTTCACCCATCGTCCAACCTTTTGTTTCAGCTAATTGATTACTTTCTTCTTCAGTATAGAACGTTCCGATTGGCTTCGTTGGTGCTTTAAAAGCTGGATCTTCA
This sequence comes from Vagococcus sp. WN80Y, assembly GCF_059621045.1. Lineage (NCBI taxonomy): Bacteria > Bacillati > Bacillota > Bacilli > Lactobacillales > Enterococcaceae > Vagococcus > Vagococcus sp. WN80Y. The sequence goes on along the minus strand of NZ_JCAQHY010000136.1, from coordinate 1,499 downwards.
CTATCAACCTCTGTCATTGTTAAAACTGTTGCAACATTTTTCTCAGGCATTCGGTTTTTTAATGATTGCTGTAACATATAGCCGATAAATCCTTGTGATTCTGCACTACATACTGGTAAAGGTTGCTGAGGAACTTCTTCTTTAGCAAGCTCATTTTGTCTTAAAATTTGCCCAACCTGCGGACCATTTCCATGAACAATCACTAGTTCGTGGCCATTTTTAATAATTGATGCAATGCTATCACTGCTCGTTTCAATATTAGCTTTTTGAATTTCATACGTTCCTTCTTGACCTGGTTGCAAAATTGCATTTCCACCTAAGGCTAGTACAACACGTTGTTTCATTTTTTCTATCTCCTATCAGTTAACTTTTATTTTCACTATTAATTAATTGGTGTAAGCCACAAAAAATTCCTGCTAAAGTATCACGACCTGAGGTACTACCTGATTCTGCTAATGATGCGACTGCTTGATTTAATTGAGAGTTATTTAAACTTTCAATCACCTCTATCACTAATGAACTAAAATGTCCTTTAGCTGCGCTAAATAAATAACTTTCTGACACAGCCGTCGTTCTTTTTTCTAATAATGCTTTTCTTAGTAGCGAACGAAATTCTAATGGCAAGAATGGTGTAACTGTATCAACTATTAGTAAACCAATTGTAAAATCATCGCCTGCTGGAGTTAAGCCTAATCCTCGACCAATATAATAATTGATATAATCATTAGTCACCTGCTCGTCTGTAAACAATTTAGTCGACATTATAGAGGTAAAATCTAAACCAGTTCCAGCAAAATTATTTGCTAATTCGCTTAACCTAGTAATTGACTCACTACTCTCAGCAAAGGTTTGACGTGTCACTCGATTATTATAAACAACACAATCCTTAATCACCAATTCTATCTCGCCTAACTGTAAACCAGTCGAGGTTCGTTTGATTTGGCTTTGCCAGTTCCTCTGTTGTATTACTAATTGAAAATCTTGAGGGGTAAGATGGATGCCAAAAGGAACACAGCCTTTTTGGTCATTACCTATGAAAAGTAGTTGTTCATCTAGTTGTAAATTAATACCATTAGAAAATTGACTATGACAGCTCAATTTTTCCGAGCTTTCAAGTAATTCATCAACTAAATCGCCTTTCCATTTAACCTTCATCAGCTATCCCCCTCTTCTTTTCGCTACTGTAACTAGTATAAACGTAAACCACTCAACTATCACTTGGTTTAAAAGATAAATCGCAACCGTTTTCTTATCTCTATTAGATAAAGCTAGACTACTAAATAAAATGAAATCGCCAGTGTGAGAAACTGATAACTTAACATCTGCTTCTCACGGTTAGTTGACGATTTCAAGATTTTTGATAACCTATTTACTTATCAATTCATGCCTAATTTTTCTGCATAAGCGGTAATAGCTTTTTCAAAACAAGATAATGGCGGACGAACTGTGCCTGCCCCTATTTGACCAATCCCAGCTTTTTTATGAGCAATCCCTGTATT
>NZ_JCAQHY010000135.1:0-38906 GCF_059621045.1 Vagococcus sp. WN80Y | reverse complement strand
CCTACAAAGCCACTCCTGTCACTTTTATTATGACAGGAAATCGTCTGTAGGTCGATCACTTTTGTTTTCATTCTGTTTGGTGAGGGCGATAGCCCTCATGAGTGTTTGTCTCACCCTCTTTTTTCATTTACGCCAAATAACATGATTAATAATTTTAGTGTAACTCTGAATAATCTTAACCACTTTCACAGATACATTGGTGTCTTGATAATCAAGCGCTAAGACCGTTTCTTCTTGATTTTCTGTCATCTCAATTGCCACTTCTACAGCTTGCTCAACTTCATGGGCGTCAATTCCCGCAATTACCACTGTTCCTTTATCCAAGACCTCTGGTCGCTCCGTAGAGGTTCTGAGGAGCACACCAGTAAATCCAAGCATCGCACTTTCCTCTGAAAGTGTCCCACTGTCAGACAGTACGCATAGTGCATTTTTTTGTAATTTATTATAATCTAAAAAACCAAAAGGCTGTAGAGTCTGAACTAATGGATGAAATTGGAAATTACGTTCCTCAATATATTTTTTACTTCTTGGGTGAGTCGAATAGATAATTGGTACTTGATATTTTTCTGCAATTCGGTTAATAGCTTCCATCAGGCTCATGAAATTTTCTTCATTATCAATGTTTTCCTCACGATGAGCTGACACAATCATATACTTACCTGCCACAAGGTTCAACGTATTAAGTACATCACTCTTTTCAATAGCCTCTTGATGATCACGTAGTACTTCTTGAATTGGAGAACCTGTAACATATATATGTTCTTTACGAAACCCTTCTGAGAGCAAATACCTACGAGAATGTTCTGTATATGGCAAGTTAATATCTGCAATATGATCAACAATTTTCCTATTTATTTCTTCTGGAACATTTTGATCAAAACAACGATTCCCAGCTTCCATATGAAATATAGGAACTTTTAACCGTTTCGCACTGATTGCAGATAAAGCAGAATTCGTATCCCCCAGAACTAATAACGCCTCTGGTTGTTCCTTTGCTATAACTTCAAATGACTTAGCAATAATGTTACCCATAGTCTCCCCTAGATTGTCTCCAACACTTTCAAGAAAATAATCTGGTTGCCTTAATCCTAAATCATCAAAAAACACTTGATTAAGCGTATAGTCCCAGTTTTGACCCGTATGAACTAAAATATGGTCAAAATATTTGTCACAAGCCTTAATTGTCGCTGATAAGCGAATAATTTCTGGTCTAGTTCCAATGATTGTCATAACTTTCAATTTACTCACAATTAAACCTCCACAAAATAAGTATCTGGGTTGTCTTGATCAAAGATCTCACACGCCCAAAATAACGTAATAATCTCTTCATTTCCTGTATTAGTAATCGAATGAGTGTAACCAGCTGGAATATCAACTACTTCTAAATTTTCACCTGTCACGGTATATTCAATCACTTTATCAGAAAATATATGTCTAAATTTGATGACCGCTTCTCCTTTGATAACTAAAAACTTTTCAACCTTTGTATGATGCCAATGATTCCCACGCGTAATCCCTGGCTTTGTAGTTGAAATAAAAATTTGTCCATTGTCTTCTGATTTAATAAATTCCGCTAACCAACCGCGATTATCAACATTCTTTTTCAATTTATATGAAAAATCATCCTCTGCTAAATAAGACAAATACGTAGCATACAAATTTCGATCAAATCGACTTTTTAATGATGGCATTATCAAGGTTTGACGATTCTCATTAAATTGTTGTAATTTTATGGCGAGTTCTCCTATAGTTACTGTTGCTTCTTCTGTCACGACGCAATACTTTCCATCTTTCTTAGGAGTATTTTTCATCGCACGAATAAACTCTTTAACTACATCATCCACATAAGACAAGGTGACTTCTGCATCCGGATTATTAATTTGAAGAGGAATCTCTCTTGACAGATTATAACAAAATGTAGCTACAACACTATTATAATTTGGTCTACTCCATTTGCCATAAAGATTTTTTAAGCGATAAACCATAACCTCTATGCCATTTCTCTCGCCATAGTCAAAAACAATTTGTTCACCTTTTTTTTTGCTATCACCATAAGGATTATCTAACTCCGCCTGAATAGAAGAGGTAATTAAGACTGGTACTTTTTTATTGTTTTTTTCTAATGCATTAATGAGCTGCTCGGTTAAATTCGTGTTCCCCTCATAAAATTCTATGTCGCTCTTTGGTCTGTTTACTCCAGCTAAATGATAGACAAAATCACATTCTTTTGTAAAGTTGTCTAAATCTGTTGCAGTATGATTTAGCGTATAATTCGTTATATTAGTAAACCCTTCATTGTTTAGTTGAGCAATTAGATTACGCCCCAAAAAACCATTTCCACCCGTAACTAAAATATTCATTTTATGCATTCCTCCAATCAGCCAACTCTTCTTGAATATAGTCTAATTGAAGTAATAAATCGATCATTTGTTCTGTTGACAAGCGGTCAGTATTATCTGAATTATATTCACCAATCACTTGTGTTTCCATCTTTCCTTCAACAAAATACTTATCATAGTTTAAATCACGTTTATCTGAGGGGATACTGTAAAATCCACCTTGTTCTTCAGCATGTGCTGCTTCTTCAGCAGTTAGTAGTGTTTCATACAGTTTTTCACCATGACGAACACCAATTACCTCTACAGGAACATTCGTTTTAAAGATAGTCTGGAGAGCTTCCATTAATGTAGCAATTGTAGCTGCTGGAGATTTTTGAACCATAATATCACCTTGCTCTGCATGATTGAAGGCATAAATAACTAAGTCTACTGCATCTTCAAGGCTCATCATAAACCTAGTCATGTTAGCCTCAGTGACTGTCAGAGGGTTCCCTGCTTTCAACTGTTCAACAAATAATGGAATAACACTTCCTCGGGATGCCATGACATTTCCATATCGAGTTCCACAAATGAGGGTTTGCTTAGGATCAATGTTTCGTGATTTTGCTACAAAAACTTTTTCCATCATCGCCTTAGATGTCCCCATTGCATTAATTGGATAAGCAGCCTTATCAGTTGATAAACAGATCACTTTACTGACACCTTCATCTATAGCTGCTGTTAGAACGTTATCAGTCCCTAGAACATTTGTTTTTACCGCCTCCATCGGAAAAAATTCACAAGATGGTACTTGTTTTAATGCCGCAGCATGAAATACAAAATCAACATTACGCATCGCATTTTTGATGCTGTTAAGATCACGGACATCCCCAATATAAAATTTAATTTTTGAATTATTGTACAGTTTCCTCATGTCATCTTGTTTCTTTTCATCTCTAGAAAAGATGCGTATCTCTTTAATATCCGTATCTAAAAAACGATTCAATACAGCATTACCAAATGACCCCGTTCCCCCTGTAATTAATAATGTTTTTTCTTTAAATATTGATTCTTCCATCATGATTTCTCCTTACTTCTGCTCCACCAATTGTTTCATTTTTTTTAGTGTAGCTTGAACAAATTTATCTTTGTTAAAGTGTTCTTGAAAATAGTTTAGTGCGTTGTTTCCAAATTCATTTCTTTCTTCTACTGGCAATGTCATGAAAGCTTCAAGTGCTGAAGCTAATGCTTTGCTATCCGATGACGGCACACAAATACCACATTTGGCTTCCTGGATAATTCCTTGTGCATCCCCTTCAATCGAACCAATAATCGGTTTACCCGCTGCCATATATCCCTGCAACTTTGCAGGAATTGTCAAGCCAATTTTATTTTCATATTTTAATGTCAATAGACAAGCATCCGCCATTTCGTAAAAAAACGGCATTAAGCCTGCTGGTTGTTGACCATAGAATGTCACCTTTGATTGAATATTCAACTTTTCTACTAGTTTACGACAGGCTTCATAATTTGAACCATTCCCCACAATGTGAATCATAAATGGCAGTTCAGAATTCATTTGAGCTGCTGCCTCGATAATCGTTTCTACATCTTGAACATAACCAATATTCCCAGTAAACACAAAATTATACTCTGACTTTTTCAAATCGATATCATTTTCTAGTATTTTTTCGTTTGGTAAGTTCGCATGTTGTGGTAAAAATGCCATTTTCTCATAACTCACCTCATTTTCTTCATGAAGATAGGTCATAAATGAGTACGAACTTACTAAAATAAACGCAGCTTGATTATAAGCAAATCTACTTAGATGGTGTATCCACTTAAATGCAACTGATGTTTCTTTAATTTGCATCGCTTTAACTGCCTCTGGCCATATATCAAGACAGTATATTAACAATGGAATGTTGCTTCTTCTTGCCGCTACTACACCAGGTAGTATCATTGTTGCTGGTGAAGGTTGGTACACGTAAACCAAATCAAATTTATTTTTAGTGAAGAAAGCCCAAATAGCACCAAAAAAGACGAACGACAGATAATTTAGCGACCTAAAAATCGGCCCTTTTCTTCTTGAAACAGTTCGAACTCTTTTAATCGTACATCCATTGTAACTCTCTGTACGATTCCTAAAAAAACGATAATTCGAATGAACCTTTCCAGTCGTGTAGTCCCCTAGACCACTTAAAACCGTTATTTCATGATCGTCATTTGCTAAGTCTTTAATTATTTCATTTATTTTAAAATTGTCAGGATAAAAACTCTGACTAACTATTAAAATTTTCATCGCTTCCATCCCACCCACTTATCACAAAATCATTAATCATTATATCATAAAAATGAAGTTTTTAGTATTGACATTTATTTTTAATATTCTTCTTTCAATAACTTTCTATTTAATAACCATAAAATCTCTTTTCTTATTCCATACTATTCGTGTATAATTGACTATTGTAATAGTGATATTTCATCTTACCAATATAATCTAGAAAAAAAAGGAGGCAACTTAATATGACTATAGCAATTGTAATTCCTTCACTACACCCAAATGAACGTTTGATTACACTTGTAGAATCTATGAATAACCATGCTTATTCAATCGGAAAAGCTGTTCAAGTAATAATTGTAGATGATGGCAGTGGAAGTGAATATGCTCAAATATTTACAAAATTAAAAGAAGAGCTAGGTTGTACAGTATTAACTCATGCAGTAAATTTAGGTAAAGGTCGAGCACTTAAAACTGCCTTCAATTTTTATCTTAATCAGCATCCTGATGGGATAGGCTTAGTAACTGCTGATTCTGATGGGCAACACGATGTTAAAGGCATCTTCGATTGTGTCCTCGCTTTAGAAAAAGAACCGAGTAAATTAATTTTAGGTTGTCGTGAATTCGACAAAAGAAGTATTCCTTTACGCAGTCGCTTTGGAAATATCGTTACTAGAAAAGTGTTTAAATTTCTATGTGGGGTCAATGTAAGTGATACACAAACTGGTCTAAGAGGAATCCCTAGTGAATTTATGAAAAAGATATTGCCGCTTGCCGGTGAACGTTTTGAATATGAAATGAATATGCTAATTGAAACGAAGGAATTGGATACAGAAATTTTGGAAGTTCCTATTGAAACGATTTATATCAACGATAATGAATCGTCTCATTTCAATCCTATAATCGATTCTTTTAAAATCTATGCAGTGTTTTTCAAATTTATTTTTTCTTCATTTGCTTCATTTATTATTGATATCTCGCTATTTACGTTTTTAATGTTTCTATTAAAAAATACTACATTGAATGCCATTATTATTGCAACTATTCTTGCAAGATTCTGCTCTTCTCTTTTCAATTATCGAGCAAATCAAAAAATTGTATTCAAAAAAGGCGAAACAAAAAAAACTTTCTTAAAATACTATTTATTGGCAATTGTACAAATGCTAATTTCTGCTTTTTTAGTCTCGTTCATTGCTAGTAAGCTATCATTAAATGTGACATTAATAAAAATTATTGTCGATGGTATCCTATTTTTACTTAGCTTTCAAATTCAACGAAACATTATTTTTGTTGAAAAGAGGAATTAACTATGGCTACTATTTTTATTTTTTTCTACTTATGGACCGTTTCAGTTGCCTTGTCCACTTTTTTTAAAGAAAAATTTGATAAAACTTTGGCTACAACCATTTTTACCATTATTGTCACCCTATACATTTTTGGCTTAATTGGTCAACTAAAGCTTGGTGTCTTATTTTGCCTGTTATTATTATTGATCGCGATGATCTATTTAGTCTTTAGACTAATTAAAGGAAAGAAACTGAACCGTAATGGATTATTTACTTTTGGTTTTTTTCTTTTCATTGCCTTTTATATTTTTAATTGGTATCTAACTCGTCATCGTTTGCTCTCTTCTTGGGATGAGTTTTCTCACTGGGGACTTGTTGCTAAAAATATGTATCATTTTAATCAGTTCGGTTCAATACCTGAAGCAACAACTTATTTTAAGGGTTATCCTCCTGCGACTGCATTATTTCAATACTTTTGGAATATGGTTTCAGGGAAATTTACTGAGGGAAATCTTTTTAGGAGCATGAACATTCTTCATTTTTCCTTAATTTTGCCTTTTTTCAGTAAATTTCACTTCAAAACTACAAAATCCGGCCTTCTTAGTTTTTTCCTTATTAGTATTGTGTCTCTGACTTTTTTTGATAATTTTTTTACAACGATTTATGTTGATGCTACACTAGCGATAATGTTCATTTATATTTTGTACATTTATTTTTCAGAAGATAATTTATCAGTACTAAATAGAATAAACTTGGGTGCTGCATTTTTTATTTTCCCATTGATCAAAGCCGCTGGTACAGGCTTAGGAATCATTGCCATATTAATTATTTTAGTAGATATCATTGTAATAAAGAAGAAATTAATGAATAAAACTAATCTTATTTTACTTATATCATCTAGTTTTTCTATCTTAATTGCAAAAAAAAGCTGGTCTATTTATCTAGCTAGTGTCCATGCGGATGAAGCATGGAATACATCAAAGTTAACAATTAGTAGCATTATTAGCTTCTACAATAATCAAGGAATGCCTTACCAATACCAAACCTACAGTAATTTTATACATGCCATATTTAAAGAACCATTACATCCTAACATTCTTAATATGACCTTTTTTTCATGGATTGCTGTTAGTCTCCTCTTTTCTTTAATTGTCCTAAAATTGTCTAAGCTCCTACCGAATTATCATCGAATAAAAGTAAGTTTAATTAGCTTATATGTCGGTTGTTTGCTTTATTTAGTTAGCTTATTATTTCTCTACCTGTATACATACAGTGAGTATGAGGCATTAAAACTCGCTTCCTTTGATCGTTACTTATCAACATATCTGCTAGCTATCTTTTTATATTTAATCTTCACATTTACAGGTATATTTTTCAACCGTGGGATAGGTATACTAGATAAATTAAATTACTCATTATTAATTTTACTTGTTTTTAGTTTTCTACTTGGTAATATTGACAGTTTAACAAACCTAACCTTGTTATCAAAAGCTGAAAAAAACACTTTGATTGAAAAAAGATCTCACTATAAACCTTTGGAAAATATTAACCATATTATGAAACCAACAGATCAGCTATACATCATTGCTCAAAATACAAAAGGTTATGAGGTATTAGTCGCTAAGTATATTATTACACCATACAAAGCAAATTCAGACTCTGGCTACAGTATAGGTAAAAAGTATGGGACAGACGATGTTTGGACTTCTGAATTGACTGCTAATGAATGGCGAAGTGAACTACTTAAAAATTATCAATACGTCTATATTTTAAAATCAGATCAACAGTTTTCAGCAGAATTTTCTTCACTCTTTTTTGACGAAAATATCAATAGCAACACTTTTTACAAAATAATACCAAATGAAAATGGCCCCATATTAAAAAAAATATCATAAAAAAAGGTGGGATAACGGTAAGCGGGTAATAAAAACACCGCTAGAAAATAATGAGACCTCCGTCTATACTTGAACTATCAAGTTAAAACGGAGGTCCTATTATTGAAGAAAGAAAATTCAATTGTGCCAGTTATCCTAACGGATGCATCAAAACCACAACCATCAAAGTTGGCACAAAAACCAAAATTAGCCTGTCAGTTAAAAATTGATCCTACCGAATTACGTGTCTACAACGGTGCTAATCAATACATCTTAACCACGATTTTAAAAGAACTACATCATGTTGATTAATTATAGTCAGGTGAAATATATTTTTATTGTGTGTGGTAAAACCGATATACGACGTGGTATCGATGGTCTCGCAAGTCTTATTTCTGATACGTATAATTTAGATTTATTTGATGATGCGATATTCTTATTTTGTGGAGGTAAAACAGATCGCTTTAAAGCGTTGCATTGGGATCAAAATGGGTTTATTCTACTTTACAAGCGGTTAGAATCAGGTAAACTTCAGTGGCCTAGAAAGACAGAGGAAGTCAAGTCACTCACCAGCCAAGAATTAAGATGGCTTCTCGAAGGATTATCTCTTCAACAGCCGAAGGCTTTAAAAGCTGCGAAACCAGGCAAAATTAATTAAAAATAAAGCTAATTTTGTGTTTAGCTTTATTTTTTTATGGTACAATTTTAAAAACAAAAGGATGGGTGACGCTAGATGGATAAGATTAATCAAGTTTTATTAGAAAATAACGAGCGCTTAATGGCACAGGTTGAGGCACAAGCAGAACAAATTAAATTACTCAACGAACAGCTTGCCTATTTAACACAAAAATTATTTGGGACATCTAGCGAAAAAACACCAAACGACAGTCAGCTTTCTCTCTTTGAAGACCCGGAGGTTTTCAAGAAACGGAGCCAACCGAAGTAGAAACCGTCGAGGAAATTATATACAGACGTAAAAAGAAAAAGGGTCATAAAGCAAGATTACTTAAAGATTTACCCGTTGAAGAAATCCATTGTTATCTAAATGGGGATGACTGTACGTGTGAGTCATGCGGTAATGAACTTCGTTCTTTAGGACAAAAAGTGGTGCGTGAGGAAGTGCAATTTATACCTGCGTCATTAAAAAAGAAAGTGTATATTGCACATAGTTATGAGTGCGGTGAGTGTCGGAAGGCAGACATTCATTCAATCAAACGTGCTCAAGTACCTAAATCGCCAATACAGCGAAGTTTGGCAGGTCCTTCTGTTTTAGCTTGGCTCTTTCATCAAAAATACGAATTAAGTTTACCTCTCTACCGCCAAGAAAAAGAATGGCAACAGTATGGTATTCAAGTCACACGTAAAACATTAGCTAATTGGATTATTCGTTCTTCCCAAGATTGGTTAGAACCTATTTATAATCGATTGCGCCAAACGCTCAATAAGGAAGAAGCTATTCATGCAGACGAAACTTCTTATCAAATCTTAAGACGACCAGATGGTCGTCCGGCAACTTCTGATGCGCGAATTTGGTTATTTCAAACAATCGACTCTTGCCCTAAACCAGTTATCTATTACCATTCTTCGTTGACCCGCTCTCGCAGTAACATAGAAGAGGTTTTAGACGACTATCATGGATATGTTCACTGTGACGGATATTCGGCTTATCAAAACATGGAAAATATACAGGTAGTTGCCTGTTGGGCTCATGTTCGTCGAAAGTTTTATGAGGCAGGAGACGATCGTGGGATGGCAGCGATTGGCAAAAATTATTGCGATCAGTTATTCGTTTTAGAGAAGCAATTTAAACAGTTGACTCCGACAAAACGAAAAGCAGAACGGCGTAAATATTCTCAACCGTTATTAGACGAATTCTGGGAATGGTTATCTTCTTTTTCAGTTATCGCTAAAAGCAAATTAGGAACTGCGATTGCCTATACGCAGCGGTTGAAAAAAGAATTAATGGCATTTTTAGACGATGGGCGGCTGGTTCTATCAAACAATCTAGCTGAACGATCCATTCGTCCACTGACAATTGGGCGAAAAAACTTCATGTTTTCAACGAGTGTCGCAGGCGCAAAAGCAAACTGTGTAGCGTACTCGTTGATTGAAACAGCAAAAGCCAACGGCTTAAATTGAATACTGCATTCAGATAGAGCCACTAGAGCGGAGTTTTGAGCCATCAGTTGTACCCATTTGAGCCACTAACGGCATGATGAGAGCCAACATAAAATTAAATGAGCGAAGTCAGCTGGCTTCGCTCATTCTATTCACTCTATAAGTTATTCACCACTAGACAAACCATTACGTTCTCTCATGGAAATTTCCCCATCGACCAATATTTTGTAGGAATCATGTATAATTCGGTCAAGAATCGCATCTGCTACCTGCCCTTCACCTAATTTGGAGTGCCAACCTTCAGGCGAAAATTGTGAACAAAAGATAGTGGAGGTTCTTTTAAGGCGTGATTCGACAATTTCAAATAGATGGAGGACTTGCTCGGTAGTGAGTTCTGTTAATAACCATTCGTCCAAAATAAGTAAATCAATTTTTTTATATTTCAATATGAGTTTACGGAAACTTCCGTCCGCCTCATATTTCGCAGTGGCTAATTCATCTAAAAGCTCTGGAAGTCTGATGTATTTTACTTTGTAAAATTGTCGACAAGCTTGTATGCCGAAGGCATTTGACAACCACGTTTTGCCGTTTCCAGAAGCCCCCATAAAAATAATGTTATGATGGTTTTGAAGATAATTACCGGTCGCTAACCCTAACAACTGCTTTTTATCTAAATGACGATCTGGATGATAAATGATATCCTCTACTGAAGCTGAGGGGTCATTAAATGTCGCATTCTTTATAAGTCGTTGGAGTTTAGTTGTTTTACGACGATCATATTCATAATCAACCAAGAGATTGAAACGATCAGCGAAATCTAACGCTTGGTAATCCTTATTCTCAAATTGCTGTAGGTACAATTCTTCCATACCGCCCATTTTCATTTCTGTTAATTTCCTTAAAGTTTCTTGATTAATCATTTACTTTTTCCTCCAAAGTAATCAGCACCACGTAAGAAGCCGTAATTTGTTTCTGTTAATTGGTCACTGATTTCATTTTTATTTTTTGCTATTTGCTTATTTTTTTGTCTGCTTAAAATGGTTTTTAAAACTGAAACAGTTGGATTAGAAGTGATGGTCATTAATATTTCGGCGCCTGCTTCTAATTCTTTATCCGAGTAGCGCTTAGATAAGTTCCTGACAGTCGTTAATAGGTTCAAGGCTTTTTTCTCTACATGTGTATCAAGCACGTATATGACAAAATGGCTCATCCATTTCCCCACATCCGCTGCCCATTGCCTGTTCTTTTCTGGTGTATGCTCCAAATGTAATCGGTGGTTATCTGGCATATGGTCCACCGATGTCGCGTATTGGCCCACCTCACCAACTAGTCGTTTATGTGATGCAATTCTTGCTTCGTTGAAGTAAACTTCTAGTAAGTCCTTAGTTAATCGGATATCGACTATCTCTTGGACGTAATCATAAGGAACGGAGTAGTACATGCGCTCAATTTGGATATGGTAGTTCAGTTGAACTTTAGCGACTCTCCATTCTGCGAGTTTGAAACGGGGGTTTCGAAGAGGGCGAAGGTAGGGCTTCTCCTCTTCTTCGAAAACCTGTCTGCGCGAGCCTGGTCTTTTTTGAAAAGGGAACGTATTAAGCTCATCCAGCTTTAAGTGAATTTGTTTATTTAAATCCAGTAAGTCAAAGCACTGGTAATTTCTCAAAGACGCTATGATTTGTCTTGAAACGTAACCGACAGTTCCTTCCACGCTTGCTTTATCTTTAGGTGCACGCACTCGGCTCGGAATGATGATAGTTCCATAATAATCGGCCATTTCTCTGTAGGCTTCATTAAGAATCGGTTCATCACGGTGAGCTTTTGTCACGCCTGTTTTTAGGTTGTCTGGTACTAATGTTTTTGCTACACCATCAAAATAATCAAAGGCATGAATATGAGCCTTAAGCCAACTAGTTGTTTTCATATCCAAAAAAGCTTCGACATAACAATATTGACTGTAGGGGAATGCCGCTATGAACAGGTAGGCGAGGTGCGTTTCACCCGTCGAACGATCTTGAATTTTCAAGGTTGAGCCCGCCCAATCTACTTCAATAATTTCACCAGGTTTCCGACGTATTGGCATGGTTAATTTATACTTTTTGGCATAGTTGCCGTACTTCTCAGTGAAAGTCCGATAAGCGTAGGGAATTTTCTCTGCTTGCCGTGCCTCTATGGCATACTCTTGATGTAACAGAAAAAGGGTCATATTTTTCTTCTGTAACTCTTTATGAACTGTTTCCCAATCTACGGGAAAATAGCCTTTCGCAATGGCTTGTTTCTCTGGGAACAAAAACTCTTCTAACCACTTATTTGTCATAGAGTCTGACAGTGATTCCATTCCTAACGCTCTTGTTCGTTTGATAACACGGGCGACGGTATTCCTCGAATGACCTGTGCTTGAACTGATAGTCCTCTGGCTGATGTCAGAGAAATGTAGCTCTAGAATTTTTCGATAATGAATCAATTAAAAAAACCTCCTGTATAATTTTGTCACGTTTTACAACGTGCAAATTGATTATACAGGATGCTATTAGTTTTAAAGGAGACTGGCACATTTGAATGCATCGAGCGGCTCAACTCTATGCAATTGCCGGCTCATAACTCCGCTTAACCGGCTCAATCTTAGCGCAATATTCACTTAAATGCCTTCAACTATCTGACTCACTTATTTGAAAAACTACCTAATTTGGATTTTATTAGATTTCCGGAATTATTGGAAGACTATCTTCCGTGGGCAGAACAAATCCAGCTAGAGTGCAAATAAAATAGCGACACAACCCTATAATTGGATTTCTATCCAAATTATAAACGGTGTGACGCTATTTATGTACCCGTGTTTTTATTACCTGCTTACGGATAACGTTCCTTGATATGATGTAAATAAGAGTTGTATTAATACAATAAATTAACTTAATCCAAAAAAGTATCTTGGTGATTATCAGTTATTCTGATTTTCATCAAGATACTCTTTCTGTTTTAAGAGAGTTTTGTCCCACCCTCATTGTTTTTTTTATTTATACTCCTAGATTTGAAATAATATAATACGGTAGCGATAAAAAGTAATGTTAACCCAAAAAGAGTCATGATTTTTCCAATGTGTAACCACGGCGTCTCATATGTTAATTTCAGATGATTTTCTCCAATAGGCATTTTCAGTCCTATAAAACCAGCATTCACCTTTTCAATTTGTACTTTTTCTCCATTAATAGATGCTGTCCAACCTGAAGAATAAGGAATGCTTGAGACTAAGTAAGTTTCTTCAGATACATTTAAACTTCCAGTAACTTTATTTTTAGCAACTTTAACGTTCTCTAAAGATCGTTTTTTTATGTCAGTCACTCGGATGTCATAAGCATCGGTAAATTCCCTAAAATATAGTTCAATCCCAGAAAATTGATATTTTCCATGATAACCAGTTAATACAATGTCGCCATCATGGAATTCGCGATAGCCTAGATTTATTAAAAAGTCTTCCTGATGATCATACGCAGAAACATCTAGCTTGCTAAAATTTCTAATTGTTTTACTAGTATCTTCATAGTTAACTAACAAATTCATTGTATCATCAGGTGACTGCCACAAATCAGATAATTTATATCTATAAATAAGTTGATTCTGACTTGCCTCAGTTTCATCCTTAATAGTAACTAGATAGTCTTCTAAACGCTCAGAAGCGTTGAATGGTTTATAAGTCAAACCTGTTATTTTTAGAAATAATTCGCCATTTCTCAATTTGTCAGTATTTTTCATTTTAAGAAGATAATTACCTTCGGTATTATCTAAATTAAACTTATCTTTAAATGTCGAATTTGTTGTAAATTCAACTTTCCTCATCGGTAAAAATTCATAACCATCTGTTGACTCTTTTGTGGAACTTTCTGCAACAACGCCCAGTGATAAAAATTCTTCTCGATTTAATTCTGACATTTTTTCAAATGATTCATAAGATATATCATTGTCACTCGTAAATAATAAGGGAAAATCATTATTTGTTTGATATATTGGTAAATTATTATTAGTCAAATCTAGCTGATAGCCATACATATCAACCGATTGACCACTATCTGTCCCTAATATGTATCTCGCCCCTAAGTAGTTATTTGCAATTGTTCTATTATCTAACTGTTGAATAGGATTGGTATTAGTTCGTTGAAAATTTCCAATAGATTTAGAAAAATCGTTTGGATATTTCGATTGAATTGACAGATACGATGCCAGTTGATTTTGATTTCTAATAAACGCTCCATTTGAATTTTGAAATTTATAATTATAGTCCTGAGTAATGAAGCTTGATCGATAAAAATCTTGATCAGTTATCAATTTTTCATTTTGGCTAAACTGATCAATAAAGTGAGCATCTGCTTCTCCCTTAAAGAAATATGTTAACACCATTCCTCGGCCATTAAATCCACTACTGAAGTATGTGAAGGTAGTGACTGATGCATCTAAACAGAGGACAATTAATAATGTAGCTGCGATATTTATTTTCTTTAGTCCAACCTTATGTCCAAAGAAACCATAGCTAATAACAATAAAGTTGATTAGAAGAAATATAACTGGTCCCATCATCAAAGTTGGGAAAATATGTAACTCAGGATTGATCCAATACAGGCAAAGATATACAATTAGTGTTATGACAAACTTTTTCATTAGCTTTATTGACAGCGTTTCTAAATGCTCCATAAAATGACAGGTTGCAATTGCAGATATAAATCCTATCGCAAAACTCCATCGTTGGGATGGAGAAGAAAAGCCATTCATAATAGCCCCGGCAGCAGGTAATAATAAAATGACAAATGATACGCAAAATGATATAAAAAGGGCTCTGTACTTCTTTCGGTTAACAAAAAGATATACTAACACAAATAAAAAAATACTGGCAAAGCCTAGCTTAGCGTCGTATTTCAGTGTACTTGGATTACCGATTAACCCCTTTAGTAAGTTTAAATAATAAGAGATTGGATAAATCAATGCTCCATTAGCTAGATTATTTTCTGCTCTCGAAGCGGTTAGAAATCCATAAACCGATGGTAGAAAAATAACTGCTGATATAAGAAAGCCGATTATTCCACCTGATAAAATCTTCATCAGAACTTTTCCAAGCTTAATTGTTTTTTTATGGATAGCAAAATATTGTATCACAAAATACCATCCGCCAAATATAGCTAACATGTAGGCAAAATAGAAGTTATTTATTAAGATGTAAGCTACGGTTAAACTAAACCCCCAGATAGCTTTCCCAGCAAATATACGATCTATACAATAGCACATCAAAGGTAGCAGAAATAAAGGGTTTAAAAAAAAGGGATGATACAACGTTAATGCATACCCTGAAAACACATAAAATAAAGCACCTGCAATACTAGTTATTGTAGAATAATTATATTTTTTTATGTAAATCAAAAATGAGGCACCGACCAAATACAATCGAAAAATAATTAATAAATTATAGCCTAATTCCAATTTATCAATTGGAAACAATACGATTAAATACGAAATAAAATCTCCTAAACCATAGTAACTATAACTTTGAATAACATCTGCACCTATGCCTATATTAAAATCCCACATCTGCATCGCTTCAAAAGGGTGTCTCAAACGTTCTACTAAAATTTCTCTTAGCTCTACTAAAATCGGATAATGCTGCCCAATTCCATCCACACTCCATATCATACTTTTAGATTCTAATATAAATGGCAATAAAGCAATAGCCATGAGTAATAAGAAAGCAAATAAATACCCAACTTGCATTTGTAAAAGTTTATTTTGTTTTAACTTATTCAAAATCATATCTACCTCCAGAAATCATTCTATTCCATCAGACTTTTTGTCGAAGACTGATGAACTAGTTAACCTTATTCTTAACTGATCAGACCTTTTACAATCTTACCAAACTTATCTTTTACCTGATAATAAAAAACTGTTACAATTAATCCAGCCAATAATACTAAAACAGAAAATATTAACATTCTGTTAAAGGGCTTTAATGTAACTAATAAATTATTGTAAAAAAATGGTGTATACCGATGAATTAATAGATCAGAAAATAAATATACTCCAAAAGTTGATTTACTGATAATAATTAAAGTACTGTTTGACGTTTGCTTATTTTCATATAAATAACGGAAAATTATCATAAGACACATGGCAGGTACTGCAATGTTTAACCCAACTCCCTCGCTGTCCCATATCGTAAATTTAACAAGACCTTGAGATTTAGTATGAACCATCATCACCACAGTAAAAATTGTAACACCTACGAAAATAGTGCAGGCATTGATAAACATTTTCCGAGATATTTTCTCTAAAAAATTACGAACATAATGACCAAATATATAATACACCATATAAATACTAAACAAATTTATTGTAAATCTAGGTGATAACAGTGCATTACCACTTACCTTTTCAAGAAGAGGTACTAACGAAGTGAAAAACAAACTAACAGTAAAGAATACATAATAGTCTTTCGCTCTAAAATTTTCTACCATCTTATGAACAAAGGGTCTGAAAATCATTATTGCTATATATGCATACATATACCAAAATGCATTTGTTATCGGCAAACTAAAGAAATTGTTAAAGAAGCTTCCCATTTCCCGATAGGAATTCAATGGATCAAATCTGTAGTATAGCAGAGAAAACAGTAATAATACGAGTACCATTTTTAATATTGCCATAGTATTCTTCGTATAGGAAATTTCCTTATTTAAACTCAATGAACCAGAAATCATCAAAAAAATAGGAACTGCTGACTTAGAAAGAACGACTACAACGCTTGAAAGAATCCAATTAACAGATAGTTTCTCAATATCTAAAAGTTGACCAAATGTGTGATTCAAAATTACCATATAACAGGCGATAATTCTTAGCCAAATAATACCTTTATCAAACTTCATAATCTTCGCCCCCATTTAAATAATATCAGATTCGATCGTTCGGTATAGATTCAGATAATTTTGGCACATTTGTTCTTTAGAGAATAATTTGGACCGCTCTATACATTTATCACTATTAAGCTCACTCGCAATAGTAATCGCTTTATGAATTGATCCCAGGCTTTTACTAGAGCAAATCACACCAGTATCCTTCGTTAAGGATTCACCACTCCCTCCAGTTTTAAATGTGACAACCGGTGTCCCACAAGCCAGTGCTTCAATATTTGTTGTGGGAAAATTGTCTCTAGTAGTTGGATTAAAAAAAACATCTGCCAATGAATAATAAGTAGCTAGCTCTTCAATACTTTCAGTGTTCTCAATGTGAACGATTTTTTTATCCAGCTCTTGATTTTTTTCAATCTTTCCAACAACAACCAACTGGAATTCATTCCCATATTTCTGGGCCAAATTGTTGAAATACTCAAGTCCCTTTGTCTTAGTCCAAACGCTAGCGACTCCTAAAATCATTTTTTTTGAAATGCTTTTTTCTATTTGTTTAGTTGCCATAGGTTCATTTGCTAAACTAGAAAAACGTGATAAATCAATACCATTATGAATAACTTCACACTTGTATTGATTAAGATATGATATACTAACTAAATCAGCTAACCAATTTGAAGGAGTGACAATCGTCAAATTTTTTACATTTGAAAAAATATTTTTCTTTCTATTAAAATTAGTTTTCCAGCGGTCAACAAAAAAAGTTTGCGGATAGTCTTTTTTTTCATCTCCCCCCATTTTGGTTGGCAAACTTCCATCCTCTAATTTATCAATTGTGGCGCTGTGACCAGAGATTGACCATGTATCATGTAATGTCCATACAACTGGCTTATTATATTCTTTTAAAAAATTAAATAATATGTCTATATTTAGATAGTAGCCATGGATATTATGTAGATGAACAATATCTGGCTTTATTTTTTTTAGTGCCTCAATTAACTGCGAAGTAACTTTTCTTGATCCAAAACCATGGTTATCAAATAACCTAGTTTTAAAAATATGGCTGTACATTTCCAACTTATTACAAAATAATTTTAAATTATCATCTCTTTCGCTAGCTGCTCCTCTACCATAAAAAATGTATCCTTCATCGCCTTGCTTCTGAATTGCTTCATAAATGTTCAAAGCGATTCGTCCGGTACTTCCAACACCGCAAACGCTATTAATTTGTACGATTTTCATTTTATGTGCTCCAAACTAACCATTATCTTTTTTATATTGAAAAATTGCTTTGATAGTTCCAATTCTCCCCCTTAATTGGGTCAATACGCCTCTCTTTTTTATTGCTGTTACATTACCGCCATGACGAACATATTGCATTAAGGGCATATCAATAGAATAAATTTTTTTATGCGCAATGAGTGCCGCTATTGCCACCCATTGATCATGCATTTCAACAGACTCTGGGATTGGTAATATCAATTCTTTAATTTCCTGCCTAAACGCCATCATACATCCAGTATAAGCATTTTTCACAATATTACCTAACAATTTTTGGTTTAAATTATTATGATTATAATGATTCCATGATGAATCTATTCTTGCTAAATTTCCATCAACAACTTCTGCATCATGGATAACGAGGTCTGCATCTGTTTCTGCAAAACTATCCATCACTACCTTCACTTTATTCGCCAACCAAATATCATCCTGATCACATAAAAAAATAACGTCACCTTTTGATAGAGATAACGCTTTTTCGAAGCTGTTCATTGGCCCAATATTTTTTTTATTAACTGTTACGCTTATGCGTTTATCAGCGAGCTTGTGGATAACGTCTACCGTTTGATCAGTCGAACAATCATCCACAACCACAACTTCATCGTGCTCAGCTAATTGAGGCAAAATTGAATTTAATTGTCTTTCTATAAAAAATCCACCATTAAATGTTGCTATACAAACTGAAATCATTTTTTCACCTCAGAAAAATCTCCAACCCCATTTATTAAAAAACTTAACCATTGAAAACATAAATATTTTGAATAACTTAAAATTTTTGTGAGCTTCTTTCGCATAAAAATGTGTTATTGTGCATTGAGGAGCATAGATAATCTTATAATCATTTTTTTCTAACTCTAAACAAAAATCATAATCTTCAAAATACATAAAATAGCGAGAATCAAAACCATTCACACTTTTGAATGCCTGATTTTTTATTAACATGCAACATCCTGAACCAATACGAATAAATGCGTCATCAATATTTGATAAATCTCTACATTCATATGTTGCCAATCTCTTGTCGAACAATCTTTTGATCCACTGAAAAGGAACAAACCGTAAACCATAATCCAATACTGACACTTTTTCTCTAACCAAATGTTGTGTGCTTCCGTCTGGATTGAGTACTTTAGGAACTGCCATTCCTAAGGACTCTGAACTATTAATTTTTATTATTAATTCTTCCACTGTTTCTTTTTTTATGATTACATCTGGATTAAACACTAAAAAATACTTCTGTGTTGCATTTAACAAGTTATAGTTATGACCAAAACCAAACCCCTCATTTGTATCATGGAAGTGAATATCTACAAAATCTTGATAAGATTTTAACTTCTGCTTATACTCTTCCTCCGAATTATTATCAAAAATGATAATAGATAGAATACTAGAATTAGAGAATTCAGTTTTCAAATTGTCCAACACATTAAAAATATATTTACTATTGTAAGTGACAATACTTAATAATACTTTTGATTCTATCATTTTCACTACCCATTTCTAACATAATATATTCGGTCAACAATCTTATTTTACCAGTACTTTATATTATATCAGTTTTTCCAACGAGATTAAAGTCTTGTAAATAAAACTTTTATGGCAACAGGAACTTTCTTAGGATCAACAACTAAATATTTAATTACTCTTAAGATATATTTGATGTAGTATCTTACCAATGACATAGGCTTATACATTTTTTGAAATTTCTTTTCTGATAATAAAATACTTTTTAATCTTACTGGACTGACAGATTTTATATCTCCAACAGACAAGGAATGCTCTAATTGCGCTGACATAACATATACTTGTTTTTTTCGTTTAATCACCTCGTAATTTAACCAATGATCTAGATAATCTAGTGGAAAATCCTGACTAAATCCATTTAATTCTTTTAAAAACATGGTTGAAATAATCGAAGCTGAATTTATCCCATGCTTAAATTTATGTGTGAAACCAATTTTCAGAACATCTTCCCTTAAAATAGGAGACAATAGCCTTGCATCTTGATAAATTTGTGGATACAAAGCAGCGCAGCTTTTATTTTCCTTTAAAACGCTTGAACCAAGAGTGATCAGCTCATCAAAATAACTCTCGTCTATTTCAGTGTCTTGATCAAAAAGACCTATCCAACTAGAATTATTCTTTTGAGCCATTTCAAATGCTTTTGTATAAGCCACCTGAATTCCTAAATTACGCCGGTCATGAACATAAGTAATCGGAATGTCACCTATCTCTGATAATGAGGATTGTTTTTCATAACTATTGTCGTAAATAAGAATTTCAGAAACACCAGTAAGAGATAATTTCTCCTTATTGATTATCATGGATTGCCAAGTTTTAGAGTCGCTAATTTTGGTATTGTATATCACAACAACCATCGTTATCATCATTATTTCCCTTTCACTATCTATCTTTTATTTAGAAAATACAATCTTTAAGCTAGGTATAACAGAATGAATTATTTGGTACTGCTCTGTAAACCAAGCTTTTTCAGTTTGGTTCGCTGAAACAATAATATAGCATGCATCCAAGGTGGTGATATTTTGTTTTTGTAAATCTGATGTCAAAATAATTTTAGCTTTATATTCACCTAACTTTTCATGTACCAAATCAATAATAGCTGTATCAAATTGAGACACTACTAATATATTTTTTGAGTTATTATTAATTATATCAAAGTAAAGTTGAGTAGCTACGATTTCTGGACTAGTAGCAACATTGTTAATTACCTCTTTCTCATTATCTATTAGCGGTATCAAATAATTTTTAGTTAGAATTTTTTTATTTCTACTATCAAGATAAATACCCAATAAAGTTCCAATAAACAATCCAATTAACGCTCCAATAATCCCATTTCTACTGTTAAGCTTGCTTTCATTCTCTGTCTCTTTTGCTACAGCTGGTGGTTTAATTGACTGACTAGTTGTAGTATACAAATCACTAAAATACTTCAATTGAGTTAAATCCATATTTGGTTTAGTAATAATATAAACATTCTTAGTACTATAGTAAGGTATTTTGTCATTAACAATCGCATCGTAATAAAAATTAACCAGCTTTTCAATCATTGCTTTATCCATACCATGAATTCTGAGGAATAATGCGTCTCCTATTCCATTGCGAATGAATAAATCAATATTTTTTTCAAGTTGTTCTTTTGTAATTTCAATATCTTCTTTTTTTAGTAACTCAATAACTTCATCTGAAATTAAAGAATACTTTAAAATGGCCAAATTAATAATGGTCTCACTTGTAGACTTGTCTTCAATAATCATTTGGATATCTGTTCCATATTCTTTCGGTGGTTCATTTACAACAGGTGCTACTGTCTTTTTAGTAGGCGTCGCAAACATCATGGCTACTCCAACTATTAACATCATAGCCAGAATTACCCATTTCCTCCTAGTTAAGAATGCAAAAAAATTCTTCATCTCAATGTATAGACTCATATCATTTTCATCCTCTCATCTTCTTGTACCATGCTATTACTAGTGGATAAACTAGTTGAAAACTTAATCCAGAAAAAGTTAGCATATTAGTAAATAAATTAAATATCGTAATGGTGAATAGTATTGATATTCCTACAACTTTTGTTGTATCTAATCTTTTCATCAAAATACTATAACCAAATATGGTAATACTATAAAATATAAATAATAGATACATGCCCGGAAATCCCAGCGTCTTATATGCGGGTGCAAACATTGTAGAAACATTAAATGTCTCAATAACTAATTTATCTTTTGGAATAGAAATATTACGTGACTCTTGTATTCGTTTAGCTGCGAAATCTGGTAAAATACTACTAACTGTGAATGCTAGAAAATCTTCTGTTGGCTCCATTTCCTTTATCATATGATCCAAATTGCCAATTGGTGTTGCTGTATATAAATAACCCCAAAAAAATTCAGGAGGAATAAGCGATTCCTTAAATTCATCTGTGGCTCGGCCAGCGTTGATAATGAACTCACCACTTTGGTTGTACTTATCATCTGCATCTCCGGAGCGATAGTTTCCAGCTATCCCAAAAACATATAAGCCCGCAACCATAAATACTAGTAAACTCATCAAATGAAAAATGGTTACTTTTGTACTTTTTCTTCTTAAAAAATACACAAAGAACATGGATGAAAGATTCATAATGAATCCACCACGATTAAAAAGAATTAGCGGATATGATGCAAATAGCAACCCCAATAACAAATAATTCCATTTCTTTTGCTTTAAAAATTCATCCCAAAGCCAAATACCAAGAAAGGAACTAAAAGTTACTACAAATACATGAACTGTAGGAATTCCAACAAAGTCAGTATAACGATAGCCGCTTTTGAAAACTAATACCTCCAAAATAGGGATTACCATTTCGTATGCTAAATCAGCAATAATGGCCATCAATCCAATAATCACAAATAAACTAATTGAAGTATCAGTGTTTCTTTTTGTAAAGGTTCCTACAGGAAATACAATATTATAGACTTTTGAAAAAGCTAATGACAGTGCCATGATTATTCCTAAGAAAACCAAAGTTCCATCAGTGAGGTTCAAGAACAGCTTTGACCACGCTAGAAAATAAACACATACTACTGCAGCAATTGTAATAAAAAATATTGTAAAAGGATTAACAATTATCTTCTTCATATACAATCCTTTCTCTTACGCCCAAAGAACATTTATCGTAAGGTTTTATAATTACTATTAAAAAAATCAGTATTTAGCAAACTATAAGACAGCATCATCATCATAAAAATTAAAATGTAATTGCCTAATGCTGGTTGCATGACTCCGTTTATACAAAGAGAACTGTAGGCCAACACCAAAATTCTAAAAAATACCTGCTTTTCGTGTTTAAACCAAGACAACACAATTGGAGAAAAGTAAATCATTGAACTAAGAATAAATCCAATCCCCCCAAAAGCCATCATATATTGTGAAAAATAATTATGCGGTTTTTCAAGTCGTCCACTATATACTTTGATAAGTGAATTTCCTGTTCCAAATAAGAAATTGCGAATATTTTTAAATATGGATTGGTAAGCTCTTTGATTAACATCATTTCTTTGATAAGTGCTAATGTTTGATTCTTTATCCATATTTTTTTCTTCCGTTACTTCTTCACCAGTCGTCTTATCAATTTCAATTACTTTAAAAGTGGTCAGTTCCGTTATTTTATCTGATAAATCTTGCGGCACCACTTTTTGAATTAGACGAATCGGAACTGACATCGTCCTGACAGTCTGATTCTTAGACTCTGCATTTCCTACCATCAAAATTAATCCAATTACCCCCAATGCTAACAAGCCCATAGCTAACACTCGTTGTATTATTTTTTTCACAGGTTGCTTTTCAATAATAAATGCTAATATCGCTAAAAATACGCCCAGCAATAATCCTGTTCTAGAACCAGTCAAAATAATAATTGGCAAACTAACAATATATACTATCAACAGAATCCTTTTAATAATTTTAGTTGAATGTGAGTAAAGACTGGCCCCCAATGGATATATCATGCCATAAAAAATTGCAAAAGCATAACTATTTCCCATAACTGGTGAAGTGCCTCTGATTACCCCATCTCCTAAAAATAGTATCCAATAATCCCATAAAACAAAAAAACTAAACATTGTTATAAGTCCAATAAGAACTGTCAGAGGCTTTACCTCAAAATACTCTAAGCAGAGAAAAAGCAAAGCTGCCTCTATTACCACCCTAGGTAATAGAAAGGAAGCAGGTAATAAACTATGGGTCAATATCCGCATTACTGTAGTTAATACCCAATAAATCAAAAAAAACATCATCGTCCAAAAAAGAAATTTAGATAATTGACTACACTCTTTCAGTTTTCTTTTTAACAATAACTGATAGCCTACAACATAAAAAGAAAATCCCAATAATACAACCTCTATCCAATACACAGCTATGGCATTAGCTGCTGAAAATTCTGAACCAGGAAACTTAACTGTCCAAGTTGAGATAAAACCCAAAAAAGTTATCGCAAATATCTGTATGATATCTTTTTTCTCAATTTCATATTTCATTATTTTACTTACTCACTTTCCTCTATTAACTTTTTACTTTCTACGCTTAAGAATCAACTCATATCCACGCAAAATACTCTGTTTATACTGCCACCAACACAGTAACATGATTAACACCATATAAATAAAAAATGCCAATATCCCTTCAATTCCTAAATAACTTAACGCAGCAATTACTGCTAACAACGATCCAAAAACAAAATAATCTTTCCATTGGAATAATTTAATTTTTTTATCTAAAGAACACAGTAGAAACCACAAAATGTAAGTTATTAAAGTACCAAATGCGACAAAATCAAACCGATTAAATATCCGCACAATTAAATAATCAACAACTAATGCAACAGCTACCATGATAACTGATATTATCGAAAACTGAACCGTTCTCCGGTTTACTTTGAATAAGTTAGCAAACAGAACGTTCGTAGTTCCTATAAAAGGAATAGCATAAATTAAGATACTTAGTACCCTTAATGAATATACATATTCCGGTAAAAAAACATCCACTATCAGATTCAAAATATACAAACACCCGATACTACAAAATCCAACAATTAAAATAATATCTTTAATTAGAATATTAGTAGATTTGTTTTGCTTACCCGCAGAATTCGATGCTAAAAACGGATAAAGAACATTTCCAATTGATCCTATTAAGGCCAAAAATAGTGATAGCATTGAAGCACCAAATGAATAAAACGCAAACTCTTTTGAAGAAAAATTTAATTTAACAAACCATCTATCTAGACTAATAATCAAATTTGAAATGACATTAGCTAGCAAAACAGATAATCCTAAGCTAAAAATCGTCTTAATTTCAGTTAATTCTATTGGAACGGCTTTTCCAAAATAGCGTCTAAAAGTATATAAACTATACAACATTAACACTAGCTGAGTAATTATTTGCCCCCATATATAAAAGTATGGATTGGGATAAACAAACACAACCAATAAAACTGACAACAAAGTCATCAAATTCCAAATATTTTTTAATGATGAATATTGATTAAAACTCCCCGTTGCTCTAAAAAGTAAGCTGACAAACAAAAAAATTTGATACTCTATTGAGTAAAGTAAAAATAAATAGATAATATCATCTTTTATGACAAAAAAATTCCCTAAAGCAATTGCTACAATTACTACTGCAACAATCTTCAGCATTGTATTGAAATAGCCTTTGATTTTATTTATATCTAATTTATTTAACCTCTGACCTCCAAGAATAATATATAGGCCGTCTGAAAAACCGAAATGAAGCATTCCAGCATAACCAATGTATAAACCAAATGTTTTTACGATCGCGTATGCGTCAACATCTAGGGCTTTTGGCAATAAAAAGCCATTCAACACGCCAATTAAAACCCCCATCATTTCTAACAGTATTACTCTAAAACCACTTTTAACATTTTTATCCACTTTATCACCTATTTATTCTAACAATTTATCTATCAATTGCCAAACTCTCTTACAGCTATTTCCATCAAGATATTGATAAAATAGATTTCTTGCTTTGTTCCGATTTTCGATATAATCATCTTGACCTTCTTTTATTCTCTCCAATACCTCCACAACTTCACCAATAGATTTTATTTTAGGGCCTGGTGTTTCCACATTGTTCTCAAAATTTATTTCCAGTCCTCGCTCATCTTGATATTGCTCAATATCAAAATTATAAAAAATTATAGGACGATTCATAACTAAATAATCTAAATAAATCGAGCTGTAGTCTGTCATCAATACATCGGCGGTCATCAAAAACTCTTGAGCGTCTGGCGCTTCCTCTGAAGTTATTTCAATTATGTTGGATAGACCAATCAACTTTGAACTATCGATGATTCCCTTCAAATAATGAGGACGGTAAATCATTACCCAATTATTTAGTTTTAAGTACTCATTCAATTCTTGAAGCTCTTTGTAAATAGACTCTGTATATGTTGCCAATTCATAATTACGCCATGTTGGACAATATAGAAGAATTTTTTTACCTTCTAAGCCATATGTCTCTCTAATTTTGCAACTTACTTTATGTTTTTCTTTTTCATCAAACATAATATCTATTCTTGGCAAACCTAAAGGTAGATACTCTGGGTATCTTGATACTGTAGAGCTTTCATATCGATAAAAATAAGCTTCATCTCGAGGACTCATAGTAATAATATAGTCAACATTTTTCCTTACCGAATCAGCTACTTTCATTGTTTTTTGGTTTAGTAAATCCTCTTTTCCAGGTGTTCGTTTTGTTCCGTAGCCATGGTTAATAAACAGACTCTTCTTCCCCTTTGAAAATAAACGAAATGGATAATCCGAAATAACCATATCATATTTTCTACTATAGTCTAGAAGTCTACTAAAAAATTTTTTTATTGGAGACTTATTAATTATTTTACTATCTTTAAAAATAATATCATATTCATTTGAATAGTTAGCTTCATAGTAATCTCTTAATGCGTACATATTTCCTTTTCCATAAGAATTAATAAATATTTTTTTCACGAATTATCACTCTACAACTTTCTATCTTAATTATTTGATACATTATTATAACACACCCAATCATACCTTAATATCATTCTTATAATAAACATAATCCATATGAAACAACATGTTTATCTCAAGATTTAATTAAAATTTTATATTTCTTACCTATATGGTATACTAATTTTGAAAATAAAGGATAAGTGAAAGGATATAGATTTTATGAAAGTTGCATTCGTCACATACGCTGCCGCTCCCTATCGTACCAAACAATTTGAATTATTTGCCAAAGTTGCATCCTTAGATGTCTATTACATTAGTAAAAAAATGGTGGATCGTAAGTGGTCAATTGATACTACTAACGAGAGTTATACTGAAACTAAACTTGATGTCACTTTTGATACCAAAAAAATAGGGACCTTAAATAAAGGATTAACGACTCTCGTCAAATCACATGATGTTATCTTTATTGGCGGATACAGTTCACTAAGCTATATCGTTTTGTCTATTTTGTGTAAACTCTACAAAAAACCTTCTGTCATTATATTTGATGGTATTTCTCCAAAAAAAATAATGCAAACTGGTAATTTTTTTAAGAACTTTTTGAAAAAAATAGTCATTAACAATTCATCAGCTATTTTTGGTAATGGAAAGGTCGCCCAACAATTTTTCAAGGAAAACTATAATTATCAGCAACCAATTATTCCACAGATATTGACATCTGATATTTCTTCCATTCAAAAATATGAAAATGATAAACAGACAATCCGCCAGTTGTACCGAGAAAAATTCCATATTAGTGAGGAGGCTGTAGTTCTCTTATACAGCGGGCGTCTTTTGGAAAGAAAGAATATTATCGGGATCATTTCTGCAATGAAAGAGTTACCAGATTCTGATTTCCACTTATTAATTTTGGGTGGTGGTTCTTTGGAGGAAGAAAAAAAACTACAAGAAAAAGCGATTGAAGAAAACATACAGCTAACTATTACCGGTTTTATTTCTGACCAAAATCTTTTGTTCCAGATGTATTATGTTGGGGATATATTTGTCTTAGCTTCCCATGATGAACCTTGGGGTCTAGTGATAAACGAAGCTATGGCTGCCGGTTTACCTATTCTTGCAAGTAGCGAATGCGGCGCTAGTTTAGATCTAATACTGGAGAATCAAAATGGATTCATCTTTGAGGCCGATGATGCAAAAGATTTGGCTGAAAAAATAACTACCATCACAACAAAAAATCTATTTCAAGTATTCGGTGACAAATCAAAAAAAATCATTGCAAATTGGACTTTCGAACAGTCTGCTAAAAATTTCGATCGAGTATTATCTTTTTTTGAAAGGAAATAACTCTTTAAGTTAGAATTTTCAAATCAAAAAAGACACCTCCGTTGAATTCATGTAAAATGAATTCAACGGAGATGTTTTTTATTTGGTACGACCAATGAGGTTCAGATTCAATACCTTTTTCATTTAGGTCCACATAAAATTTTAATTCATCCTGTCCAATTTAATAAAAAGTCAAAGACTTTGCCTCTTCACCTCATCTCAAAATAATTATATTAATCATACTGCGCTAATTGCCATTCAGAAATAACATTATTTAATTTCGTATCATAATTTGGATCTGTTGCATACTTGCCTGCTAAAGCTTTAGTCGCATTTTTATATGTCTTGGCAACCGAACGCCACGCGCCTTTATAGTAATTCTTATCCCAAGAGGTTCCATTTAGAAGTTTATTAGCATTATCAGCAAACGATTCATTTATAGTCGGATACTTTTTAAAATCAGTAACCACTGTTAGCCATTTATTATTTATTTTATCATATTCTTTAGTCTCAATTTTAACACTTGAACCATTATAGTTTCCTTTTATTCCAAAAAGATTATTATTAGGCCACAGAGCCAATTTACTTTGTCCATAACCTGATTCTAAAATTGCTTGCGCCATCATTACTGATGGAAACAAATCCCGTCCTTGCGTATTCTTTTTTACATAAGGAACAATATCAGAAACAAATTTTGATTTATCAATAGAAAATGCTCGACTATCTAGCCAACCAATCAGTTTTCCATCAATCGAAAACTGATACCACTTTGCTCTAAATGTTGTAGCTTCTTTAATAATGTTAATAGTTTTACCACCGTAGACTCCTGCTTTTCCTAAAAATTGGGAATTCGGACTTGTCTTATAAATTTCACTGTACACATCATGTCCCGTAATCTGATTTGCTGGTAGTATTTTTGCAGTCAAATTAACTTCTTTTTGAGAGAGAATAGGATCATATGCTTCAAATGCTCGACTATCTATCCATCCAATAGTCTTTCCACCAACAGCAATTTGATACCATTTTGTCCGTTGCGTTGTCGCCTCTTTAATGATTTTTACGATTTTACCTCCATAAACTCCCGCTTTTCCTAAAAATTTGGAATTTGGACTTGTTTTATAGATTTCACTATATACATCATGAGACTTTATCTGATTTGCTGGTAACAATTTCCCTGCTATATCCACTGTTTTTTGAGTAAGAATCGGATCATACACTTCAAAAGCTCGACTATCTATCCATCCAACAGTCTTTCCACCAACAGCAATTTGATACCATTTTGTTCGTTGTGTCGTCGCCTCTTTTATAATTCTTACAATTTTTCCGCCATAAACTCCCGCTTTTCCTAAGAACTTAGAATTTGGACTTGTTTTATAAATCTCACTATATACATCATGAGTTTTTATTTGATTCGCTGGTAACAACTTCCCTGCTATATCAACTGTCTTTTGAGTAAGAATTGGATCATATACTTCGAAAGCTCGACTATCTATCCATCCGATTGTCTTACCATCTATAGCTATTTGATACCATTTCGTCCGTTGCGTCGTCGCCTCTTTAATGATTTTTACAATTTCCCCCCCATAAACTCCAGCTTTTCCTAAAAATTTAGAATTAGGGCTTGTTTTATAAATCTCACTGTACACGTCATGAGTTTTAATTTGATTCACTGGCAATAATTTACCAGTTATATTGACTGTTTTTTGAGTAAGAATTGGATCATACACTTCAAAGGCCCGGCTGTCTATCCATCCTATTACCTTGTCATCAATGGATATTTGATACCATTTTGCTCGTTGAGTTGTAGCTTCCTTAATAATTTTTACAATTTTCCCGCCATAAACATTAGCTTTTCCTAAAAATTTAGAGTTAGGTCCTGTTTTATAGACTTCACTATATACATCATGAGTATTGATCATCGCACTTGGCAATAATTTACCAACTATCTCGACTTCTTTTTGCGAGAGTATTGAATCATAAGTTGTAACTGCACGACTATCAATCCATCCTATTTCTTTACCATCAACTGTAAAGTAATACCAAGTTGCTCTTACAGTTTTAGCTTCTTTGATGATCGTTATTAAATTATTCGCATAGTCTTTAGCAGACCCAATCATTTGAATATTATCTGCAGTTTTATATATTCCATTAAATATACCATGATGACCTGCAATTTCAGCAGCTAATATACTGGCTGAGATTTTAACATTCTTAGTATATTCAATACTATCAAATAACTCAACTGTTTGCGATGACAACCATCCACCAAGTTCTTTACTATAATAGAATTTCTTACCATCACTTGTTATTGCCTCTTTTGTTATTGAAACATATTTATTAAGATAATTAGTTGTCGAACCAACTTTTATGGCTTCAATAGTTGTCTTAGGCTTAGAAAAAACATCTTCTGTCTGAACAATTTTTCCTCGTTGGTTAATATTATTTTCTTTAGTAATAATAGTATAGCTTAATTTATTATAATGATACTGAACCAACTCATAAAACTCATTAAAAGTGTAACCATATTTACCAAAATACCCAACTGGATCGCTATGATTCGTTCCTCCTAGTAAACTTGAAACTTCAAAATGCCCCCATACTGATCCTTTAGGATTTCCTTTAGTTCCTGAAGCACGACTCGGAATTAAATTATATCGTTTTAAAATATGAGCAGCATAGTACGCTTGATTGTTCACTGATTTAAAAAAGTCTGTCTTATTACCGTGTTCCACTAATTCTATTTGAACAAAGTAAGGGTTGGCATTAGGACCACTTCCCCAAGCTGCATAATCTGATGGATGAATCTCAATTATGTTATTTGCATCTGCAAACGCCTGAACAAAAGCACTATTATAGTTTTTGGTCATGTATTCAATTTCTGACCAAATTGTTGATTTAGGGTTAGCAGTTTCATGAATAACAATCCCTCGAGGTTTTCCTATTCCATCAGAATATCCAAACCGTGGAAACTGTGGTTTATAGTTTGTAACTATCTTAGCATGCGGGAATTTAATTATTTGACTGTTATTTCCACTTAAATAAGGGGAATAACTATAACTCGTCGCTCTATTTTCAAAGATAGTCTGTTGCTCAGCCATTGGAATTTCACCTGGTAGAATTCCAGCATCTTTAATATCTTGTTCTGTTGGTTCGGCCGGAAAAAAAGGGTTAGATGCAAACGAATCTAATACTTTTTTCCTTTGCAATAACTCATCTTTATTTTCATTAACACTCTCTTCTGTACTATCAGACTGTGTCTCAATTTCATTTGCAGAAGAACTTATTACTTCACTACTTACTTCCGTTTCCTCGGTTTCAGAATTTTGATAAAAGCTACTCTGTTCTGTGCTTTCAGTACCTATAGATTTGGTTTCTGTTACTGCCAACACAGGGCTTCCCAAAAGATTAGTTATTAAAATCCCCACGCTTAATATCGTATACCATCGTTTATTACTACTTTTCATTGAATACTCCTCCATTATCTTCTGTTACAATGACTAGTATAACAAAAATATCCTATTAATTGTACATTAAAATAAATTAATGATCCAACGTATCTCAAAAATTCAATAATACCCCATAATAAGTTTTTTTAAATAGAAGTAATCTAATGGCATTTTTCGCCTCTTTTAACTATCATATTTGTATCACTTATTAAACAAAAAAATGTAGCCCCGCCAAATTAGGCAAAGCTACATAAACATAATAATTCTACAATCAACTCTAACTGTACCGCCTATCTAATCATTAACCGCACCATCACCATAAGGAGGATATGTTTTCTCACTGACAACTCCATTTGTTTCAAATTCATAATCTGATGTATCTCTTTCATCCTTTGCCTCTTGTCCTAACGAGACTTTTAGTTTGTGTTGAATATACTCAAGACTATCTTCATGTAGACCTACCATGCTCTCCCCGGTATATGAATAAGTAAAACTCATCCATGAAAAGGTATATGACTCAAACGTATATTTATTAGTCAAACCAGATTTTGCTACCTGCTTCATCGTATCAGGATTCATATCAGTCCACAAATGATTCGTTAATGATGCCATTACATCAGAATATTTTGTAATAGAACCAACTTCCATCGCTTTATTTAATACAGCTTGAACAACCATTTGCTGCCTTTCACCACGCTTAATATCATTATCAATTTTTCTTGTTCTTGCAAATGCCAACGCCTCTTCACCAGATAAGACTTGCTTTCCAGGCTCCAATTCAATCATTTTTGTGACAGTTGCATTAGCTTCACTTATTGCAACTGGAACATCTACAGTCACTCCGCCTAAAGCGTCAACGATTTTTTCAAAGGCTTCAAAATCGACCGTCACATAAAAATCAATAGGAATTGACAAAAGATTTTCAACAGCATTAATGGCTCCATCCTCTTTATCATAAGTATATGCAGAATTTATTTTTGCATAACCATCAAATTCATCTGTTTCAATATAAGTAAATGTATCACGAGGAATGCTAACCATACTTATTTCACCTAATTGTGGATTCATTGTCACAACAATCATAGTATCCGTTCGGTTAGAGCCCAATTCTCTTTCATCATTATCATCAACTCCCATAACCAACATGGAAAAAGGTGTCTTATTGGGTTGAACTTTATCGTTCATGTCCTCACCACTTTTACGTGGTCTAAAAGTCTGTTCCATCAAATCTTCTGCTTCCAAATATAACTTGGCACCATATGATACAGCAATTAGAACTCCTAACAACAAAACTATTAAGACTACTTTAAAAGCTCTAATCCATCTAGTCGGTTTAGCCGCATATCGGCTAGAGCGTGTATCTTCTTGAAGCTTCTTAGACAATCTATTCCTAGATTTTTTTGATTTTACTTTTTTCATTCCTCATATAGCATCCTTTCGCTATTACCACAGATAAAAACCTCTGTTGGAAATTCTTTATAATTTTACTATACTTTGCCAAAAAAGACCAGTCTGTTATAGAATTTTTAATATCTACATTGAAAAATAGAAGCTTTTAGTAATTATGCCAGAATATATTTGTGTTTTTACCACACAATTTGTATAATGGGGAAGAATATCAATGAAAGTAGGACGTAAACTATGAATCCAGTTTTAGGGATTATTATAAAACTTTTTTTAACACTCTTTTTGTCTCTAATCATCACGCCATTAGTTAGAATTTTAGCTTTTAAAATTGGTGCCACAGACAAGCCTGGTGCCAGACGAGTCAATACTGAGGTGATGCCAACAATTGGTGGCCTTGCCATTTTTTTATCTTTTGTCATTTCTTCTCTACTTATTTTTCGCGACTATATTTCGATCAATTACATCCTTCCAATAATAATTGGTGCGGGTATCATAATCGTAACAGGCATCATTGATGATACTAGAGAATTATCACCCAAGATGAAATTAATAGGAATTATTGCTGCTGCATGTGTCATTTACTTCTTAGCAGATATTAAAATGGATGACTTTACCGTTCCTTTTTTTGGCACAATCAATCTCGGTTGGTTAAGCTTTCCAGTTACTATTATCTGGATTATGGCCATTACAAATGCAATAAATCTAATTGATGGATTAGATGGATTAGCTTCTGGTGTCTCAATGATTGCATTAACAACCATGGGAATTATTGCTAATTTCTTTATTCACAGTTCAGATTTTCATATCACATTAACCATTTTCATACTAATCGCTAGTATCGCTGGTTTTTTCCCTTATAATTTCCAACCTGCTAAAATTTTTCTAGGAGATACTGGAGCATTGTTTCTAGGCTTTATGATAGCTGTAATGTCCCTACAAAATCTAAAAAATGTTACGATGATTTCTCTAGTCACACCTGTTATTATTTTAGGTGTACCGATCACTGATACAATCTATGCTATTATTCGACGATATGTTAATAATAAGCCTATCTCTTCAGCAGACAAAATGCATCTACATCACCGACTTTTATCACTTGGCTTTACTCATCGAGGAGCCGTTTTAACAATTTATGGTCTCGCTATTGTTTTTTCATTTACTGGATTAGTTTTCTCTTACACTAATACTTGGGGTGCTATTTTACTTGTTATCGTACTCATGCTTGGACTTGAATTATTTGTTGAATTAATTGGTCTTGTCGGTCCTAATCGTCAGCCACTTCTCTATTTACTTAGTTACTTAGGAGGCAAAAAACCTACAAAAAAGATTCCTAAAACAGGAGACACTATAAAAAAACAAGAACACAAAGATAACAACTCTGAACAGTAATCACAACAATTAAAAGAAAGACAAGGCCCTAATATTGGACTTGTCTTTCTTTTAATTGACGGACTCTTCCTATCTTCATTATTAAACTTTCATTTTCTGTTTTTTACATTAATAATCTTAGATAACCCCTTTGATAACCTTCGCTGCTTCATTTCAATCTTTCCACTGTAATATTCTTCATTAACCGCATTGATAACTCCGCCAATAATAATAACTGTCGCAGCAAAATTTAGCCAAAGCATGAAGACAATGAATCCACCAATCAAGCCATAACTCGTCACACCTTTGGAAAAATATTTAGTATACAGTCCAAAAAACTGAGTCAAGCCCATCCAGCCTAAAGTTGAAAAAACTGCACCTGGTAAAACCGAACGGAGCCGAACTTTAGCATTGGGTAAAAAATAATAAATAATACTCATAACCAAAAACAAAGAGATCATCGTAACTGGCCACTTTAATGTTCCAAAAATCCCTGCAATACTATTTGGTAAATTCAAAATAGGCAACACATAATCAAGAATTGACTGACCTAAAGTAAATAAAATAGCCAGTACCATGATCGCAATTAAAAATAAAAAAATAGCGACAAAACTAAATAAGCGAGTCAAAACTGCATTTATCCGATTACTAACCCCATACACTTTATTTAATGAATTCTGTAACGCATTAATACTCTTACTAGCAGCCCAAAGTGTTGCTACAGCAGAAATTGATAGTAAGCCACCATTAGAGTTTTCTAATAGCGAACGAATCGTCCCCTTTAACATTTGGTAAATCGTTGAAGGTAACATTGATTCAATATAAGGTAAAACTGTTTCTGGATTAATTTTCATATAAGGCAAAATATTCCCAATAGCAATTACTAGAGGAAAGATTGATAACAATAGATAATAAGCTATTATCGCAGCAGAATTGCCAATTTCAGCACCTGAAACTCGGCCAATTACCGTTTGAATAAATTTTTTCAGCTTATCATTTTTAATTTTCTTTATTACATTCATAAGTCTCCTCTTTTAGTCAAAACAAGGCTGGGACAGTCGTTCCAGCCTTGTCTATTTATTTAAAAATTATTGATCACCTTGCGATGTTAAAATTTTAGGTCCTTCTTTTGTAATAGCTAACGTATGCTCATATTGGCAACTTAAGCCACCATCAAGTGTACGAGCTGTCCAGTTATTATCATCCATCTTCATACGCCAAGTCCCAGTATTGACCATTGGTTCGATTGTAATTACCATTCCCTCTTTTAATCGCAATCCTTTTCCAGCTTCTCCGTAATGAGGAATAGCTGGTGCTTCATGAATTGTAGGTCCAATTCCATGACCAATAAAATCACGAACAACACTCAAATTTTCACCTTCTACATAGGTCTGAATGGCGTGACCGATGTCTCCAATCCTATTACCTACTTGAGCCTGATCAATTCCTAAATAAAGAGCTTTTTTAGTGACTTCCATCAATTTATCTATCTCAGGAGTCGATTGTCCAACAACATAGGTCCAACAAGAATCTGACATGGCACCGTTCAAATCAATGCACATATCGACTTTAATTAAATCGCCATCTTTTAACTTCTCTTTTCTAGGAAAGCCATGACAAATCTCATCATTAATACTGCAGCATGTTGCATATTTATAACCTTCAAAACCGATTTGCGCCGCAATCCCGCCATTATCTTTAATAAATTTATGAACGAATTCCTCTATGTCCCAACTGGTAACCCCAGGTTTTATAAATTCTCTTAGTGCATGATGAACATTAGCCAGCAAAGCGCCTGACTTCTCCATCATTTCTATTTCTCTTGCTGATTTAAGTGTAATCATTCTTGTCTCCTCTTTCTTATTTCTAAATCTCTAGTTAATGCAAATTCACTTCAAAAAAATACGGTTGTTAGCCCACTACATTCTATCATATTGTGCCATATCCGCCAAATATCCTTATTTGAATTTGTCTTCAAATTTGTTAAGAATGCTTTCTTTTATGACTATTTCTGGTATAATTTAGCAGTATATAATTGAAAGGATGATGGACATGGCTCTCGCTAAAATTGTGTATGCTAGTCTGACTGGCAATACAGAAGAAATTGCTGATATTGTCGCAGAAGCATTGGAGAATTTAGATTTGGAAGTGGAACAAGAAGAATGCACACAAGTTGATGCTGAAGATTTCCTAGAAGCTGATATTTGCATTGTTGCAACCTACACTTATGATGATGGAGATTTACCTGATGATATTGTTGATTTTTATGAAGAACTACAAGAATTGGATTTATCTGGAAAAACTTTTGGCGTAGTGGGGTCTGGTGACACATTCTATGAATTTTTCTGTAAATCAGTTGATGATTTTGAAGCAGCCTTTATAAAGGCCGGTGCTACTAAAGGTGCCGATTGTGTAAAAGTTGATTTAGCTGCCGAAGAAGAAGATATCGTTAAATTAGAAGAGTTTGCAAAAACTATTGCAAGTAGCATCTAAAAAAAAGTCCCTCGGTACAAAATGTAACGAAGGACTTTTTAGATTTATTTTGACTCAATTGGTTTGGTCAAAATTTGAGCATTTTCACTTTTTTTTACACTCTCAATAACATCATATAGCAAAACTTTAATTTCTTCATCTGACGGATCAATTAAGCCACCCGACTTCAACGAAGCTATTCCTGTTGCAACAATCCAAGTCCCTGAAAAAATGGTTGTTTTCATCTTATCATCTAATTGACTCAGTTCCGGATCCTTATTAATGTTTGACATAAATAAATCATGACTAAATTGATTCAACATATCCTCGCCAGAATGTCCTTCTAAATAAAGTGACCGGTAAAGAATTTTTTCTTCTGCTGCAAAGCGAACATAGTTTAAGTTCATATCCAACAATGGATCCCCAGTAATATTCCGAGCAAATACTACCTCTCTCAAATATGTTTCAATTCTTTCAAATAGCGCTACCTTCAACTCTTCCATGTTTTTGAACTCCAAATAAATTGGTTGGGTTGAACACTTCATCTTACTCGCAATATTACGAGCGGTGAATCGAGAAAATCCTTCTCTTTCGACAATATCATACGCTGCACTCAAAATTTGCTCTCTAGTAATTGTCTTTTTTCTCGCCATCTACATTTTACCCCTCTCTTGCTTCTCCATTATCAGTCTTACTGTTAATTTTTGTCTAATAGTTATCCCCTAGAAACACCTTATCCATAACAGTTCACTTTATATGTTTTTATTGTATCATGAATCGTACAATAAAAAAAGTACGTTCTAAATTCTTGTTATTTTTAGACGGAAATAAGACCACTAGTTCCATAAAATAAATAGTTCCTTATCTGTAACATTTCGTTATATTTCAGAGAGAAAAATTGAGAGCGTTCATTCTTTATGATATCATAAGTTTATTGAAATTTATTTAGGAGGATAAGCAAATGACATTACCAAATTTTAAAGAGAATCTACAAAAATATGCTAAATTAATTACGAAAACGGGAGTTAATGTTCAAAAAGGACAAATGATTGTCCTACAAATTGATGTCAAACAAGTTGAATTAGCACAATTAATTGTCAAGGAGGCTTATCTATTAGGGGCAGGTAATGTAAGTGTTCAATGGCAAGACGATACAATCCAAAAAGAGTTTTTCTTACACGCAGACGATGAACTGATGACATCTATCCCTCAATATAAAATTGATGAAGCAAATGCTTGGGTTGAAAAAGGAGCTAGTCGGATTAGCGTCGTCTCACAAGACCCTGATGCTTTGTCTGGTACTGATACTAATAGAGTAGCGGCTTACCAAGCTGCTAATGGCAAAGCATTAGCTAAGTTACGTCAAGCCAGTCAAGCGAATAAAATAAGTTGGACGGTTGTTGCAGCAGCTGGTGAAGCTTGGGCCGCCAAAGTCTTTCCAAATTTATCATCTGCTGAGGAACAAATTGATGCTCTTTGGAATGAGATTTTCAAAACGACACGAATTTATAGCGATGACCCAATAAAAGCTTGGGAAGAACATGACGAAACATTAAACTCAAAGGCCAACGAATTGAATAAAGAGCAATTTGATGCCTTACATTATACGGGTCCTGACACAAACTTAACAATTGGCTTACCCAAAAACCACCTTTGGGAGGGCGCAGGTAGTTTTAATTCTCGTGGAGAAAAATTTATGGCAAATATGCCGACTGAAGAAGTATTTACTGCTCCAGACAGACATCGAATTGACGGAGTTGTATCAAGTACTAAGCCATTGAGTTATGCAGGTACGACTATTACAGGCATGCATTTCACATTTAAAGATGGTAAAGTCGTTGATGTAACCGCTGAGTCTGGAGAAGATGTTTTGAAAAAACTATTAGAAACTGATGAAGGTGCCAAGAGCCTAGGTGAAGTTGCCCTAGTGCCAGATCCCTCTCCGATTTCGAAATCTGGAATAACTTTTTATAATACCTTGTTTGATGAAAATGCATCTAACCACCTTGCTTTAGGCTCAGCATATGCATTTAGCTTGAAAGGTGGCACAGAAATGTCACAGGATGAATTAGAAGCTGCTGGCTTGAATAGAAGCACCACTCATGTTGATTTTATGATTGGATCGGATAAAATGGACATTGATGGAATTCGCTCTGACGGTACAAGAGTGCCCTTATTTAGAAATGGAGATTGGGCTTAATTCAGAAACTACTAAAAAAATCATGAGCTTGGGACATAAGTCTAAACGAAAAATCCAGATACCAGTCAAATTGATTGGCATCTGGATTATTTTGTTGTACAAAAATAAGAACACTTTTGCTAAAATAAAAGTAACCAAACA
>NZ_JCAQHY010000134.1:0-37111 GCF_059621045.1 Vagococcus sp. WN80Y | reverse complement strand
ACTTTAACAACTATCTGTTAAAGTGCTCTAGACCAAATTTGGCAAACCACGCTTTTAGTAGGAGGTAGCTTTTTTTGTTTTTTTACAGGTTTAGTTTTCGTATAAAAAGTCTCACCCTCCACTTATTTCCCGAACCTTATGTGATAAACGATCTCGAAAATCTACTCACTACACTCCATTTCGTTGACCTAAACTTCTAAGCTAATAAATTTGCTGGAGCTAAGGCTCTAGACTCCCTGTTACTATCACATTAACGTCTAGCTAAAGCACTAAGAAATAAGAGACATCAAAGAACCGTTATGGTATCGAGGTTTGCGTAGTGCTCAGAGCAAAACGTTTTTTTGTCCCAACTTCACTAACTATTCTCTCTTTAAATCAAACCGACAATTTTTTAATATAAGAAGAAATAGTAGATAAGAGGAAAGTACGCTCTTACGATCAAGTAAGGGATTATTGCAAGCCAGTTTTCGCCCAAATAATCAGTTCCAAAAGCAAATACCTAAAAATTATTTCTTCTGCAAATGGTTGAATTGGACCAATTAACCCTAGAAAAAATACGCCTACATTGAAAAGAATGCCCAGCTCTTTTTATTCGTTTTAGTTTCATTAACCTTTTTTTCTTGATCAGATGTCAACGTTGAT
This sequence comes from Vagococcus sp. WN80Y, assembly GCF_059621045.1. Lineage (NCBI taxonomy): Bacteria > Bacillati > Bacillota > Bacilli > Lactobacillales > Enterococcaceae > Vagococcus > Vagococcus sp. WN80Y. The sequence goes on along the minus strand of NZ_JCAQHY010000134.1, from coordinate 36,469 downwards.
TATTCTCGCAAAACTCCCCTCTCTTTTCTGTAGAAAATTTTTTTAATGCAATTAATATAAACAAATAAATAGCATCCTCAGCCTCATGACACCTTCACTAAGCTATTCTCAATAGAACACCTATCACGTATTTAAACGACCATGCTACGTTCTGAACTATATTTCCCATACTCTTTATTGAGAGCAATCTGTTCAAGCACCTCAACAACTTGATAAACTTCTTCATAAGACGTATATAAGGCAGTTGGCGCTAGTCGAATCACATTAGGCTCACGAAAGTCTGGTACAACCCCATTGTCTTTCAACGCTGAACATATCCGATATGCTTCATCATGAATCAAACAAACATGTCCACCACGATGCTCATCCTCTCGCGGATTTCCGACTGAATAGCCATATTTAGCAAGCTTTTCATCAATTAAGTACATAAAATAAGCCGTGATATTTAAAGATTTTTTACGAATTGCTGATATCCCAACTTCTTCAAAAATAGTCAAGACACCTTCTAAAGGTGCCATTGAAAAAAGTGATTGTGTCCCTGTTTGCCACCCTCCTGCATTTCCTGCGTGTTCATATTTTTGGTTCAATTGGAATTGAGTTTCTTTGTTATTTCCTTGCCAACCAGCTAAACCAGGGTCTCTCGTAAAGTGTTTTTGATTGATATAGAATCCAGCAATTGCTCCAGGACCAGCAGACAAGTATTTATAATTACACCACACAGCAAAGTCTGGCTGAATCTCAGAAAAATCATGGTCAACTGCACCAATTGAATGGCATAGGTCCCATCCCACATAAATACCACGTTTGTGTGCTTCTGTTGTTACCCACTTCATGTCTAGTAATTGGGCACTGCGATACAGAACAGCTGGTAATAAAATGACTGCTACATCATCTGTCATGGCATCAATCACTGTTTGTTCGTCGATGATACCATCTTGACTTTTGACAACCTTCACAGCTTCTTCTGGGTCATAGCCTTTTAGTTTCACTTGACTATCAACTGCATATCGGTCAGTTGGAAAATTAATATCGTCTACTAATATTTTATAACATTCTTTTGTAGGATGGTAAAAGGTACTGATCCCTTGGTGAATATTAATTGTTGTATTAGTCATAATCGTTACTTCATCTGGCCTAGCATTAATTAATTTTGCCACACGACTTCCTAGCACATCCTGATACAGGAAATATTTGTTATCTTCCACATTCCAAATATTAATGCCTTCCTTCTCCCATAAATCCATTACATAAAGTAATGCTTCTCGAGCATCCTTCGAAGCCATTCCTAATGAATTACCATCCATATAAATTGTATTAGGTTGGATAAAAAAACGCTCTCTAATTTTATTTAAAGGATCTTGCTTATCCAACTCTTTTGCAAAAGCTTTATCTTCTTTAAACTGTCTAATCATCTTTTCTTCTCCTCTGTTATTCCTGTCAATTGTTGAACCAAACGAGAGGTATCCATCCTCGTTTATTATAAAAATTATACAGGAATTAATTTTATAAGCATTTGATGTTGCTTTAAGCACGACACTCAGTTCATCGCAAATGACTCATTGCTGAACGCAATGAGTTTACTAGTTATTTTTAACAACTTAACATCCTGTTTTCCTATATCCACATGCTCCTTAGCAATCTAACACTAATAAAAAAAACGAACGATTTACGTAAGTAGATATTGGCTAAAATCAACAGTGATAACTATATTCCTAACGATGCAATTAATAATTGCGTGAAGGAGTTTTTGAACTGATGTTACACTTAATTTGATCAATCAAGGCACAAAACGCATACATTGATTTTTATTTAGTTGTTTGACTTCTAACAGCTACTTATAGTCAACTGTTTTTTTCATAAATCATCGTATATTTCTCATCTTAACATAACAAAGAAATGAATACAAAAATTGTATTGCTTTAGATCTTATTATACGTCCACACATCGTTAATATAGATATTTACGAACAAGTGGATTCTTTGTTAAATAGCTCTTCAAAGTAAGCAACTGATAAATGCGGTACTTTTGGTTACAACTCTAAACTAACTCAAAAGAAGCATGCCTTGAAATACATTTAGCTACCTAAAACTACAGAGTAAATTACGAAAAAATGATCCCATTCGAAGGAGACTTTTACTAATACCATTGATATTGATTTTAATGCCACTCACCTTCAATACTTTAATGACTCAACAAAAACAAGCTAAACAAAAGAAACCACTCAGTGGCAGAAAGTACTAGCAACTGATAGCTTTGCTTTATTATGCTCCTAGTCGTACTTTAATTGGAAATGACCATACCCCTATAACAGAGATACAAATTACATAAGGGTGGGACAAAACTAACAATCAGTTTTGTCCCACCCTTTAAATCTAAATGACCTGCGAGAAAAAATGGCACCTTCGAAAATAAGCTGAAATTCAAATACTCTCTTATTTCTCGGAGCAAAACAACTTTATATATCTCTATTAGTGTAATTCTGACCAAAAGTCTTTATTAGCTTCAATTAATTCATCTAAAATATTTTTTGCTACTTTAGCACTTGGAACTGTTTTAGATAAAGTTAGAGCTTGCCATAATTTTTGATAGCTTTCTTCAATGTAAGCTTCTACAACTAGTTTTTCTACAGCTACTTGTTGCTCCATCAAGCCTTTTTGGAAAGTTGGAATTTCTCCCATCGATAGTGGTTCTGGTCCGTTTTTACCTACTAAACATGGCACTTCTACCATGGCATCTTTAGGGAAGTTTTCAATGACGCCATTATTAGGAACGATTAGTAACATTCTCTCCATCGTATTAAAGGCGATAGCACTAGCTAAATCAACAATAAATGTTGCATGAGCACCAGCATGGAATTCAGTTCCAACAGCCGTTCCTGCTTCAACAATTTTTCGTGCTGTTTCAAACACTTCTTTTTCACGAGACTCCATTACCTCATTAGCTCTTGTAAAATTAGGATCAGAATGTTCTACTTCGTAATCTGGATAGAAATAGTATTTTAAATACGTATTCGGCAGTGTTTCTGGATCTAAAGCGTATAGATCTTTTACTTTTTTGAATGTTGCTTGCCAACTTGGATGTTTGTGCTGGAAATCTTCTGTTTCAAGAGCATAGCCATTTTCAGAAACAAATTCTTTTAGTTTAGGCATTAAATCATTGCCTTCTTTGTCTGTAATCTCTGTCCACCAACCAAAATGATTTAGTCCGTAATATCTAACGTTCATGTCTTTTCTTGAATTTAATTTTAAAATCTCAGCAAAAATAGTCTCAATGGCAATTGGCATATCGCAAATATTAATGATTTTTGAATTAGGTCTTAATCTTCTGGTAGCTTCTGCAACGATTGCTGCTGGGTTTGAATAATTTAACATCCACGCATCTGGTGAATATTTTTCCATGTAATCAACTAATGCAATTACACCTGGAATCGAGCGGAACCCATAAGCTAGTCCTCCTGGTCCACATGTTTCTTGACCAACTACGCCATACTTAAGAGGGATTTTCTCATCTTGTTCACGCATGGCGTATAACCCAACACGAATATGCGCCATACAAAAATCTATATTTGTAAAAGCTTCTTTTGGATCTGTTGTATATGAGAATTTAATGTCTGGATTTTTTTCTTGTAACATAATTTTACACGCTTCTCCAATTGGTTCCTGCCTTTCAGCTAAATCATCGTATAATTTAATTTCGCCAATCGGAAATTGGTCATTATGATCTGCTAGCATTGCCACAATCCCTGGTGTATATGTACTTCCTCCACCGGCAATTAGTATATTAAATTTTTTCATTTTTATCATCCTATTCTTCTATATTTAACGTTTGATCAACTAAATCTCTAATTTCATTAATTTTCATGCCATAAACAACTTGAACATGATTTGGTTTTCTGACGATTCCTTGAGAACCCGTTTCTACTAATGCTTCCTCATTAACGATTGCATCGTCTTTTAAATCGACTCGTAAACGTGAGAAACAATTTTCCACTGCTAGAATATTGTCTGCCCCACCTAGCGCATTAACAATAGTTTGGCCTAAATCATTTGTTACTTTGATAGTATGTTCATTTTTTTCAGATACTGGTACTGCGTTATCTCCTAGATCAACTAATAACTCTCTACCTGGCGTTTTTAAATTCATTTTTTCAATCATGAATTTAAACACAACATACATCACAGCTATTTCTAGTAAACCCAGTAACACAAAGATTGGCCACTTAGTTCTTTCAATTCCTGCTGGTAAGTTAAAGACTAAAAAGTCGATAATACCATTTGTTGCACTAATTCGAACGCCTAACACATAGGAAAGCATTTGGAAAAATCCATCTATTACAGAATAAACAAGCCATAATAGTGGTGCTGTAAAGATAAACATAAACTCTAAAGGCTCTGTAATCCCAACTAAAAATGATGTCAACGCATTAGGGACTAAAGTTGTTTTAACTTTCGCTTTATTTTGAGGATAAGCTGTTTTGTAAAAGGCTAATGCCACTCCTAAAATACCAAACATTTTAACCATACCGTAAACTAAGAAACGGGCTGAATCTGTTAAAGTGGCAATTGATGGATCTGCAATTTGTGCTAAGAAAATTGGTTTAGCTCCTACAAGTAATTCGCCATTGATCAGCTCTTGACCACCCATTCCAGAGAAAACAAAGGGGGACCAAATGAGATGATGAAGCCCTGTTGGAATCAAAAAGCGATTTAAGAAACCATACAAGAAAACACCAAAAGCTCCTGTGCTTGCCATCAATTGTGTTAAAAATGTGATTCCTGCTTGAACAAATGGCCATAGATAAGTAATTCCTAAAGCAAAAATACCAATAATTGGAATTAGAACAATCAAGACTAATTTGCTATTTCCATAAATCGCAAAGGCACCCTTGAAATTAACATCAATGAATTTATTATGAATATAAGCAACCACACAGCCTAATATGATTCCTAAGAAAACGCCCATATCAGTTACTTGATAACCTAAAACAAATGTTTGTCCACTACCAAATAATTCTAAGTTATTTGCTCCCTCTGCTAATCTTTGCGTTAGACTCAACCAAGTTGTATTGGCATTTAAAAACATTAAAAAACTCATTACAGCAATAATGGCAGCCTCTGCCTTTTTCTTTCTTGCCATACCATAAGCAATTCCCACACAGAAAATTAAACTCAAATTATTCATGATGGCCCATAAAATACTAGAAACAAATTTTCCAATCATATAGACAGTCGATGTCTCACTAAAGAATGCGGTATTTGTAAAAATACTACTAAAAGCAATCCCTAATCCGACAATTGGTAAAAATAGTACTGGCCCAATCATTGCTTTTGAAAATTGCTGCATCTTATTAACAATTTTATTTTTCATTCTCTTTCCCCCATTTGCTTCAACCTTATTTGCGCAAATCTGTGATTGATACCCAAATCATAGCACGTTTTATTTTGAAAAAAAGAGCTTACACTTATTTGAAAAAGTATTTACTTAAGAGTAAACATGTTATCTATATTTTCAGAAAACAAAAAACCTCCTACAAATAACACTAACATGTTATCTGTCGCAGGTTTAATTAGTCACTCTCGCATTTAAATATTCATAAAAAAATAAACAGGCAGAGTAAAAATAATTTTGATTTTTATTCTGATCATTAAGCAGGTAATCATTTTTTATAACAAATGAAATATCCGCTAAGTCAGTTAGTGTAGTTCCATTTTCTCCTGTAAATAGAACAATGGTGTGATTATTTTTCTTAGCTCTTTGAGCTATTTTTATGATATTCCCCGTTTCTCCAGACTGAGATATTAAAATCACGATTGCTTCACGGTCACTCTCCTGTTCGTAAACAGCAAACAAATCTGTAAAAATGCAATCAAAACCATTTACCAATAGTTTCATACAAATATACTCAGCTACTGGTTTCGAAAAGCCACTTCCAGTTAAATGGATACGTAAGTTTTGGTTTTTAGCTACTTCTAGCAAGTCCACAAATGTTTCAATCGATACTTCTGAAATCTCTGAGAATAGATCACTGTTAAAAATAGTAGAGAGAGAATTGGCATCTGATTTATTAAATTGTTTCTGAATAAAATAAAGTCGATAAATCATATCAGTGTAACCTGTATAACCCATTTTTTTAGCCAGTTTGACTACTGTAGCTGGTGAAGAATAATTCTCACTAGCAATATCTCTTACACTCATCTCAAGACTCTTTTCTGGATCAATCAATATTTTTTTTAGAATGGATGTCTCTGTGTTAGTTAATTGATAACGATTTACCAATTTATAAATGTCTATTTCCATAAAATTGATCTCCCCTTTGATAGAACTAAGTCTATTATAACACTGAAATAAAAAGCAGGAAAAGTGCCTTCTCACTTTACCTACTCTTAGCGCTCTTATTGCTTCGCCCAACTGCTCTCAAGCCCAGCTTGATATGTTTGCACACCTTGATACACCGTCAGATAAGTTGCAATTGTAATAGTTGTTAGTGAAAAAATATTGTCCAGAAGCATTCGTTCATCTTTTGTCAGACTGTTCTGAGATTTTTTATTCTCCCTTGCTTCTCTAGTTTTCTCTCCTTGTCGTTCATATCTTTTACCTATTGATTGAATTAAATACTATTTTTTTGTGTCAATAAATAATAACTATTGTACAATACCAATAGAGGAATACTTGACTTGCCTATAAGTCTTACACCACCTAGGAGGCTTCATCTTCATCATAAAAAAACTAAATGACAAGGAGATAAGGATATGTTTCATCATGAAATTGTTGACGTAACAAAAGAAGAGCTTCCCTTTAAGCTCATTATTCATAAAAATAGAAGTGCAATAATTCCTAAGCATTGGCATCGTTCATTTGAATTAAATTTTACAATCAGAGGGAAAATTGATTCCTTCATCATAAGCGGAAAAGAGCAAGCGCCCGTTAGCGGAACAATTTTGGTTATCAATCCAAATGAAGTACATAGTATTTCTGGAACAACAAAAAAAGGAGAGGACAATGTGGCCCTCTCTATTTTGATTCCCTACCCATTTATGGCGGAGGTGATAAGTGATTTTCCCTATCGCTTTTATCATCTTCCCTCAAAAGAAGAACAATCTATTGCGCAAAGTCATTCTTATAAACAAATACAACAAGCTTTTCAAGCGCTCTTTTTTGGTATAGAGAAACCAACAGATAACATTCAACTCAAAATTTTTAGTCTTGTATACGAAATTATATATGAGCTATCTGAACATTTTTCAATGGTTAGCTCTGTAAAAAATGATTTGCTGCAAACAGATTCCAATGAATTTGAATGGATTGATAGTGTCATCATTTATATTCAACAATATTTTACTAGTCCATTAAGCGTTGGGGAGTTGGCAGATGCCTTTCATCTAACACCTAGCTACTTTTCAAGAAAATTCAAAAAATATATGGCCATGTCTGTGATGGATTACATTACAAACATTCGGTTGCAGGAGGCCTTTCAACAAATTATTCATACGCAAAAAAACATTCAAGCCATCTCAGATAGCTGTGGCTTTCCAAATCACAAATCACTGATTCAAATATTCAAAAAAACACATGGTCTTACCCCTGTTCAGTATCGAAAAAAACAAATAAGTCATAAATAGCCAAAATAATAGTCAGTTTTCAACCTTCTTTTGTTAGCGTTCACATTTATAATTCAATTAACAAAAGAAAGGTAGGTTTCTGACAATGAAAACAAAACAACAACAGTCAATTTTTAAAGTTTCTTTGCTATCTATTTCTGTCTTATTGATGTCTGCACCGATTATTTCTGCCGCATTGCCTTCCATGATTGACAGCTTCCCAAGTCAATCAAAATCAGCAGTCGAAACATTATTGACGATTCCTAATTTTGGTATCATTTTAGCACTGCTGTTTAGTCCTTTTTGTATTCGTATAGTTGGCAAAAAGAATACGGTAATAGCGGGGTTAATCATTGCATTAATTAGTGGACTGTTACCTGCTCTGATTAGCAATTACTCCATAATATTAGGAGCAAGATTCACATTTGGTATTGGGATCGGGTTGTTTAACTCGTTAGCAGTTAGTTTGTTAGCAGAGTTTTATAAAGGTGATGAGCTTTCCACGATGATGGGCTTTCAATCCATGGCTGGTTCACTAGGAGGTGCAGGTCTATCCTTTTTTATTAGTTATTTAGTCACCTTGGGATGGCAGCAAACATTTTGGGCATACTTGATTATTTTACCTGTTCTTTTCTTATTTGGATTCTTTGTACAAATTCCTGAATCCCGGATAACACAGACAACCGACAAAGTTCAAACTGAAAAATTTCCAGTCAACCTTTCAGTGGTTGGATTGTCTGTTCTAATTTTTTTCCTGTTTTCTTTTTTTATGGCTTCGGTTGTAAAGCTTCCTGAATTTATTATTCACAACAATATTGGCAGCGCAAGCAGCGTGTCTATCATTACTGGATTGAGTACACTTGTAGGTATTCCAATAGGAATGTTTTACGGAAAAATTCATCAGCTATTAAAACAACGGGTTTTACCGATTGGGCTACTCATTTCTGCCATTGGCTTCTTTATTGTGAGTCAATCAAGTAATTTACCTATCTTGTTAATCGGCGTCGGCTTTTCAGGCATTGGTTTTGGTTTAGCCGTTCCGTTCATTTATACATGGACAGCCCTTGTTGCGGACAAGCACGCAATAAACTTTGCCTATACCTGTCTAATAATTGCAACAAATATTGGAGTCTTCTTCTCTCCCGTTCTTTTAAACACTTTAGGAAAGTTATTTGGCAACACGTCAGCAGGGTTTAGTTTACTCATGGCAGCCCTCGGATTTTTATGTATGTCACTTATCATGAGCATCAAACTCGTTTTCAAAAAGAAAACAACAGTAAATAACTAGGAGGAAAAACAAATGACGAAAATAGATATTCCAACAATGCGGACACAAATGAGTGAAGGCGATAAAAAAAGAGATGCAGAATTAACTGAGCCTGATACGATTACAGCAATCAAAGAGTTAACTTATGGGCCTCATGGCATTGAAAATAAATTTGACATCTATTATCCAGTTGGAACCACCACTTGTCTGCCTACGATTGTTAGTATTCATGGCGGAGGCTTCTTTTATGGAGATAAAGAACTGTATCGCTTTTACACCATGTATTTAGCAAGCCAAGGATTTACTGTCGTGAATTTTAACTATCGACTTGCACCTACTCATCACTATCCTGCACCGTTAGAGGATACCAATGCTCTGATGAACTGGTTACTAGTCCATGGAAAAGACTATTACGTTGATACTGAACACTTATTTTTAGTTGGGGATAGTGCTGGCGGACAATTAGCAGAGCAATATTCAGCACTTACAAGTAACCCTGACTATGCAAACATAATGGACTTTACCGTAGCTGATGTTCATTTTAAAGCGGTAGGATTAAACTGTGGTGCGTACTTTATTGGGCAGACGGGCCCAATTAATCAGGATTTCCCATTTTATTTTGGTGAAACAATTCCGGAACAAACCGCGAAGCAGTTTCCAGTGGAATCTTTTTTTACCGCCGATTTTCCACCTGCGTTTATCACCACAGCTACCCATGACTTTTTAAAAGATGTCGGCGAACCTTTAGCGACTATTCTTCGCTCAAAAGGAGTAGAAGCAGACTTTCATCTTTATGCAAATCCAGATGGAGAAGAGCTACATCATGTCTTTCATTTGGATCAGCGAAATCCTATTGGGAAACAATGCAATGAGGAAACCTTAACTTTTTTCAGAAATTTTCTTTAATATGCACTTTTTGGAGGTAAACGGATGAACTATTTAAGCATAGATATTGGCGGTACATTTACAAAATTTGGATTGATTGACCCTTCAGGAAATTTCCTAAACCGATGGAAAAAGCAAACCCCTCATTCATTAGAGGAATTCAAAGCCCTCCTGCTTTTTGAGGTACAGAGTCACGAAGCGTCTATTAAAGGAATTGGTGTGAGCTGTCCCGGGCGTGTAGATACAAAAACGGGCTACATCTATACAGGAGGTGCATTAGAATTTCTGTATGACTTTCAAATTAAAAAGTGGTTGTCCCAGTATACCTCCCTCCCCTTTTCTCTCATTAATGACGGAAAAGCTGCTGCTCTTTCTGAATGGTGGATTGGCAATCTGAAAGGCATCAAGAATGGTGCAGCAATTGTTCTCGGTACAGGTGTTGGAGGCGGGTTAATCTTAGATAATCAACTCTATAGTGGGTCCCATTTTCAAGCAGGAGAATTAAGCTTTATGATACAAGATCATTCTAAGACAACACCTACCCAATTACTAGGCTATTCCGGTTCGTCCGTTCGATTTATTCAAGACGCGACTGCCTTACTTGGCGTGCCACAAGACGATTACCACTCTGTCTTTACAAGTATTAAGTCCGATCCCCCTCAACCATTAAGAACGCTATTTGAACAATACTGCTCCTGTATTGCTCAATTAATTTCGAATTTACAAGCCATTTTAGATTTAGAAAAAGTAGTTATCGGAGGTGGAATCAGTGCACAAGACACCTTAATACGAATGATCAACCAGCAATATGAACAGTTTCGCCAACAGGAGCCTCTACTAAATCAAACAATAGCACCACTGCAAATTGACGCCTGCGCATTTCGAAATTCGGCCAATTTACTAGGCGCACTCTATCAGTTGTTGCTGGATTTGGAGGAATAGAAGTCAGGACAAACACCCGTGAGGTCTGAAGCACTTCTTAAACAGGATGAAAAAAAAATAATCGACCTGTATCCATTTCTATAAGCAGACAGGTACAATTACTTATTGAGGTGCTTCTCCAACTCCCCCGTTCAAGTTATTATGAGAAAGTAACCCAAACTAAATTCTGATCGAGCGAAGGAAAATAAAGAATTGAGCGGCAGAAGTCTAACCTTCATTTTTCAAACCCGCATAGTATAATCGTATTTCTAGCTCAGGAGATGATATAACTTCTTTCTCTGCCCTTTTATTGAATGACATAATATCACCAATAATTAGGCCATGGATTAAAGGTTAATCGTGCAATACAAAAACCACCAATATCACAAACTGCTCTAATTACCAAAATTCATTTACAGGGATGGAACTTTTCGCAATTACACTATCAAAAATTGAAAATGTGGAGAGCTTGGTTGCTGATTTTGAACTGTTAACTATTGTAAAAACCATTGAGGTTGCTATAATGTAGTTATTAGGTGAAAAAGAGGCTTTTTAAAGAACAGGAGATAACATGGAGATTGAACAAGCAATTAAAACGTATATAGAAGCTGCACATAAAATTGCTAATGGGTATGATTTTAATTTGAATTTTTCAGATGACTCTGTGATTTGGGTTAAAAATAGACTTGAAAATCTACATGAAAAACATCTACACTACGTCAATAAGCACGGCAAAGAAGATCCTTTATACAAGCAACATGCTTGTATTTGGGGCATTTACACTGGAGAAGTGTTAATGAGAAATTATAGCTTTGGTTACAAATGGAAAGAAAGTGAATATGGGTTAGTAATAGCACAGGGCAACAACATAATTAATCCTATTGCAAAAGCTGAAAAACATATTGCAAATGGTATTGAAGGTGGAGATGATATTGAAAGTTTTTTCAATATTGCCATCCTCATAATGCAGGGAAAATTCCCGAAATAAAGAATTAGAGTAGGAAATGCTTATTTCACTATAATGATAGTTACAATAACAATAATGTAAATGATGAGCACAATTAGTAGCCCCCAAGAGAAGCAGGATTCTCTTGGGGGCTTGTCGGTTGATGTCGCTATTACTTTGTTTTATTTCTTGTTCCGATTATTTAAGCAATAGTCGGCCTTCCCACCTCATCTATATTATAATAGTTATTCGAACGAAAAACAAAGCTAACCTAAATAAATTGTAATGATGTGTACGGTACAAGGACACTTCGATGAAAGGATTTTAAAAACTAGTTATAACGCTATCCTGTGGCCTTTACTTTTCTTATATTAATTGTTATAATTAACAACATTACAAACGAAAAAGGAATGATAAATGAACTGATAAGGCAATTTTTAAGCAAAAAAATACAAGCTAGAGTGCAACTATTGGACTCCTTTTATTTTGGTTTATCTGGTATTGCCATACTTGTATATCCTGTTCAGCCTATTGTCGAATTGAACAGAATAAAATGCTTTTATAAGGTAGTTGTTTTTTGATAGTCATGACAGTAACAAGTACAAGCAGTTGTATCTAAACTATTGTTCTATAAACTATAGTTTAATGGTTGATACAAGAAAGGAATTAGTTATTTTGAAAAAATTTAAATTAGGGTTATTAGGTATGCTATTACTAGGAGCATCATTTCTTAGTTTTGTTCCTGAGACACAAGCTGTAGAAGTAGAAAACAGAACGATTATTGGGTCTGATGATCGTCAACAAATTATTGATGGGACAATCGCACCTTATCAAAGTTCGACATTTATTGCGGCTGATGGAAGCATGGGCTCAGGTACTGTCATTGGTAAAAATACGGTATTAACTGCTGCACATGTTGTTAATAAATTCCGTGATAATCCAAACAAAAACAGTATCTATGTTGCTCCTGGAAGGACCGGTGATATTTTACCTTATGGGAAGTTCAAAATTAAAGAAGTCTTTATCCCGCAACACTACATTGATACTCACAGTCCTGACAGCGACATCGCCGTTATTACCATTGAGCCCAACAATGGGAAAAGTATTGGAGACGTTGTTACACCAATGCCTTTCGTTTTGACTGATACCGTCGGAACTGATACACCAGTAAGTACCTCTGGCTATCCTGGTGATAAAGAATGGGCGACTCTTTGGAAAGCCTCTGGAAAAGTTGTTGGAGAAACAAAAACGAGAATTAATTTTGATATGGATGTAATGGGCGGTCAATCCGGTTCTCCTATCTACAATCAACAACAACAGGTTATTGGAGTCGTTGCTTATGCGTCTACTAACTATAATTATGGAACAAAAATAAATACAGAGTACTTCACTTTTATCTCAGAACATTTAGATAATGGCATTCAAGCTGATGATATTCAACTTGACAAAGAGGACATTACTATAAATATCGGTGAGTCAGCCAATATTAATGCAATTGTTTTACCTGAAAATGCTGTAAACAACGAATTAACATGGGAGACAACTGATGAGGATATTGCTACGGTTGATGCAACTGGACGTATTCAGGGCGTAAATCCTGGCTCTACAGTAATTGATGTCACCACAGCTAATGGTAAAATTACTAAATATATTTCTGTTACAGTAACCGAAATTGCTCCTAAGGAAATTATTGTTGAGGCAGAACAGGTCGAATTATATCTTAAAGAATCCCTAACCCTTAAGGCTTCTGTTTTACCTGAAAATGCGACAGATAAAGAACTATTTTGGATTTCAATGAATGAATCAATCGTCGATGTTGATGATAATGGAACTATTACTGGAAAAAAAGCAGGCACAACAGATATCCTAGTATTATCCGCCACTAATTTCGGCGATATTGAAAAATATATTTCCGTTACAGTCAAAGAAAAATTACAGCCTGTTGATTTAGTCTTTCCATCAAGAAATGGCTTGTACTTTCCTAAACAAGAAATAAAAGAAACAGTTGAAGTAAATACTACTCAAAATAAAAAAGCCTCTATTCTTTTTAACTTGAAGAAGCTTAATCCTTTATATGAATTAAAAATTGGCGAGCTTGATTTTCAAGGTGGAACAGGTGTTTACAATATCCAACCTTTAACACTAGGTAAGCCAATGATTCCATCATACTACGCTATCCAAGTAGACAGAACACTCGCTAACAGTAACATCATTATTATGTATGTGGACAAGAAAAACCCTACAATCGTAAAAGATTACTTCATTGTAAAGAAAATGGACAATAAGTAATTTCCTTGAGGTGAACCACAATAGCTTAAATGGAAGGGTGGGACAAATGTGTCCCATCCCTTTTCTACTTATTTTGCAAAATATGCCACATTTTCTTCTTACTAGAAATTATTCCTACTACACCCAATCCAACTCCAATTATTATGCCTAAAGCTTCTTCTAAACACATAACCAATGGCAATAGAATGATTATGTGTTTATTGTCTTCTCCTTTACTGCATGGTGACTTAAAACTTCTATTATCTTCTTTATCAGCTCTAAGCCTTTCACCGTACTTATGATCTTAAAGTCATCTTTTTTCATTTGCTTCGGCTAATTTTGATTCAATAAACTCATTTAATGATGTTTCGTTTATTTGGTATCCTTCTCTTTTTGACGATCATACAACTTCAATTTTATTTTACCGTATCCATCTGGGAAATAAATGGTTGTTTCACTGGTATGTAACGAATGAAATCGACTAAAAAAGAGAACCTCCCCATTTTTGATAATGTAAGTGCAAGCAAACATTATCAAAAAGAAGTGTTCTCAATAACTATTATATACCAGCAGTCACTTTAAAAATGTCATATTAACTAAAAGATGAATATGACATTTATTCTTGTAAAAACGACACTCTCTGTCCAAGTCTTCTTCTAATAGTCGGTACTAAGCGTAATCTCTCGCCAATCCTTGAAGTCTTTCTCCATTAATTGAATTTTTTCTCTCGCATGCATATACGCATCACTTCCAAGTAACAATCTTAACGGTGGCTTTTCAACACTTTCGTACATGTTAATAATCGCTTCAGCAGCTAATTCAGGATTCCCAGGTTGATGGCCACTTAACTCTCCTAAACCTTTAATATTTTTTCCTGCTGTCTGACGATAGTCAGCTATTTGAGTCTGATTAGCTGTCGCAGAACGGCCGGCAAAATCTGTTTTAAAGTCCCCTGGTTCAATTAATGTCACAGCAATATTCAATGGAGCTACTTCTTGATACAACGATTCTGAGTATCCTTCAACTGCAAATTTAGTGGCATGATAAAAGCCAAACCCTGAGAAGGCTTTGATCCCTCCCACGGAAGATATATTCATAATGTGACCAAAATGTTGTTGTCGCATTAATGGCAGGATTTCTGTCGTGACATTTTTTAAGCCCCAAACGTTCACTTCAAATAATTTGCGAATGTCCTCTTCTTCACCTTCCTCAATGGAAGAAAAATAACCTATACCAGCATTATTGACTAGCACATCAATTTTTCCAAAATGAGCAACTGCTTGCTTAACTGCTGATGATACTTGCTCTTTGTTTGTTACATCTAATGGTAATACCAACACGTTGTCCTGCCCATCAAGATAATCTGTAATATCTTTTGGATTTCTTGCTGTGGCTACAACTGAATAATTATTTTCAAGCAACTTTAAGGTAAGTGATTTTCCAAAACCTGTAGAGGCGCCAGTGATGAACCAAATTTTTTGAGTGTTTGTCATAATTGTAATCTCCTTTTGTTAGTCATTATCGATTAAGCGTTCTAAATACGTCGGAAAGCGACCACCTGCTACTTTTATTTCATCCAATAACTTGATGTCATTGAGGGATAAGGTAATCGTCGTTGCCGCTACATTTTCTTCTAAATACTTGACATGTCTTGTTCCTGGAATAGGTAAAATGTCTTCCCCTTTTGACAATAACCACGCTAATGCAATTTGTGCTTGAGTTACGTTGTATTTTTGAGCTATTTGTTTGATAATAGAGTTACTAAGACTATTTCTTTCTATGTTTTTTTCTTGAAAACGTGGAAATGTTTTTCGTAAATCCTGATCACTTAGCTCATCAATTTTCCCAGTTAGCAATCCTCTACCAAGCGGAGCGTAAGGGACCAGCTTTATTCCGAGTTCTCGACATGTCGGTAAAATCGTTTGTTCAACGTCTCGACTCCATATGGAATATTCTGTCTGCAATGCTGTTACGGGATGGACGCTAGATGCTTTTTTGATAGTCGTTGCAGACGCTTCACTAAGTCCTAAATAACGTACCTTGCCCTCTTTTATCAACGATGCGATGGCATTAATTGATTCTTCGATTGGAACTAGCGGATCGATTCGGTGCAAGTAATACATATCTATATGGTTCACACCTAATCGTAACAAACTTTTGTCCACACTTTTTTTTATATACTCAGCGGTCCCATCAACAATCCATTCGGCTTGATTTGTTACCTGATCTTGATGAGACGTCATGGTACGATCATAGACATTGCCAACCTTTGTCGAAAGAAAAATAGATTGGCGGTGCTCCTTAAGTACATTAGCTAATAATCGTTCGTTTTCACCTGCTCCATAAAAATCAGCTGTGTCCCAAAAATTACAGCCGATTTCAATAGCTCGCTCCAATACTTTTTCATTATCTTTCTTAGATGAAGGGCCATAGGCGTGGCTCATTCCCATGCATCCTAAACCAACTGCCCCTACTTTATCTTTTGCTATCAAGCGTTGTTTCATTTGTCTTGCTCCTTTCTTACTTCCCCTTACCTTGTCTATCATACTGTTTATGAAAAAGAACAACTAGGACGTCATTTATCCTATTATAATAAATAACAACTAAAATAAAGGAGGCAACACATGTCCATAGAAAAAAAGAAGGAATTAGGCAGATTTTTAAAGTCTCGCAGAGAGCGGATAACGCCCGATCAAGTGGGATTAAACCTCGGCTATGGCACAAGAAGAACCGCTGGGCTAAGGCGAGAAGAAGTGGCTCTTTTGTCTAACGTCAGTATCAGTTGGTACACTTGGTTAGAACAAGGCAGAGATATTCATGTATCAGCCACCATTTTGGAGAACGTGGCGAAAACACTCTTACTGGACACGAAGGAAATTCATTATCTGTTTCAATTAGCGGAAGTTTTTCCAATCGAAAAGCTGCCTGTTGACCAATTAGTCAACCCTATGGTTCAACATGTTATTGATAATATGACGTACTCACCTGTTACCATTTTAGATAATAGTTGGGATGTTAAAGCTTGGAACAATGCTTCTGCACATATTTTTGTTGATTTTAAAAAGTTGCCTGTTTTAAAACGAAATTTATTGGAAATTATGTTTATGGATGAAGAATACAGAAAACTATTTGGTTCGCAATGGGAAAAAAAAGCCAGGACAACCTTAGCCATTTTTCGACATTCCTACAGTCATTTAGTAGGGAATCAACGTACGGAACAAGTGGTTACGTCGTTAACCAACAACAGTGAGCTTTTTAAACAGCTGTGGCAAACCTATGATATAGAAAAAGATGAGGATATCTATAAAGAAATCCAGCATCCACAGATGGGCTTATTAAATTTTGAGCACACGACTTTTCTTATTTCTGGCTCCCCATTAAAGATGTACATAAACACGCCTGTCGCTCAATCAGTTGTTAAAATTAAACACTTTTTAGAGTAATCTTCCTCATAAATACATTACATTAACTCAGTTTAGTGCTCGTAACAAAATGCCTT
This sequence comes from Vagococcus sp. WN80Y, assembly GCF_059621045.1. NCBI lineage: Bacteria > Bacillati > Bacillota > Bacilli > Lactobacillales > Enterococcaceae > Vagococcus > Vagococcus sp. WN80Y. The sequence continues at coordinate 19,085 of NZ_JCAQHY010000134.1, read as the reverse complement.
TATGTCCTAACTTCGGCTAGTTTTAACCGTTGTATAGAAATTAATGACTGCATTCTTGAAATATCTGTCAGGATAACAGGAACAATTGAGTTTTCTTTCGTCAATAATAGAACCGCCATGTTAACTGGAATTATCAAGTTAACATGGCGGTCCTATTAATTTCTAGCTGTGTTTTTATTACCTGCTTACAACATTAAAAAAATACTCTATTAAACAACAAAAAAGATAACAAATAAAAAACTCTTCATTCATTACCTCCATATACTCACTTAGCTGTTTTGACCGTAACGATTTAACAAACATAAGTCGCTCCTTAACGACTTGACGGATGTTTATCTTTCGCTTGATTACTTTCCTTTCGACCAAAAAATCCACATGACATTTTCCCCATAATTCGCGAATGTTGCTACTTGAAGGAGAACCTTCTCAATAGCCACTCGTTTAATTATTTATACCCCTTATAATGAGTCATAAGTTACTTATGTGAGGGGATTAACAGCTAATTACTTAGATGGTTGTAAAAAGAAGTAGTCCTTAATATTACCACTACTATCTACATACGCAAACATAAACCATTTATCTGGTGATACTTGATAATTAACTAAATAGTGATTTTTATTGCCCATAGGCTGTAACTCTGCTTCTTCAAAACTAGAAAAACCCGTTCCTCTAATAAAATCAAATTCTCCTACAACTAACTTTAGTCCCTTAGGAATATTTGATAATTGTAAATAAGCTAAATTTGACGTTAAGGCCACGGAATTACCTCTGTCTTTTGCTGAAAAATATACTCCATTTCTTGCTGGAACTTTTTCTTTTACCGTTACCTTAGTTGCTGCTTCTGCAACAGTCGCTTCACTAAGAAATCCTGTTGATGCAATACTAAATAAACCGATTATACCCATTAAAATCAAACGCTTTTTCATTGTAACACACACCTTTATATATTTTTTTCTAACCTCACTTGCTAATCCCCTCATAAAAATAACCCATTTTACTATTTTTTTGTCTTGCTTTTAGTAAAAAGCAAGCGAGTGTCAGAAAAATACGCACTGTTTAAATAGAGTTCTTTCTCATTCTTAAGCACACTCAGCGGCTCTAAAGCAAAATGAAAATAACTGTCCACATTTTTAGTTTGAAATAATTGAAGTAAGCCCGCTTCTGTATATTCCAGTCGTAGCATTTTAGATGTGTCATCAATCTCTTTATAAAGCTCACTTTTTTGCTTTAATTGTTTAAGTTGGTCTGGATCAATATACTGCTTATCGAGGATCACTTGAACCTTGACCTCTTTGCCATCAAATATATTACTCCCACTCCCTTGCCACTGACCTTGATACACTATAGAAAATCCCGACACATTTTGATAATTGGGAATTTCCAACTCCCAATGGTTTTGCTTACTGCTCAACGTTATACCTAAATCATCGTTCTGCCAATTCCCTGTCAGCTTCTGTTGAAATGGATAAAAGATATAGAAAGCAGTACCACTAATTAGGACAACAAGTAGCATTAAGACACATGTGACATAAAAACTAATCGGACGAACACTTACTTCTTCCATCGTCTCCTCTTGATTTAGCTCTTGCCACTCCATTGATTCTTGGGCTGCCGGATTGTCTTCCAGTTGGTTATCTATGGGATTTTCTTGACTCATTCGATCGTGTCTCCTTCTTTCCTTTACTAGATCTACTTTTTTTCTTTCTTCTTTGTTTGATTTTTCTTTTTTTAGCTAGCCAGACAATCAGAATCACCAGTAAAATAATTAAGATAAGAGCGCCTACTCCGATGCCAATAAACAACAATGTATAGTTTTTCTCTAAATCGATGGCTTTATCGTTTAGTTCCTTGGCTTCTTTTTCACTAATGGTAAATTCTTGACTAAATTCCCAAGGTTTTTCTTTTCCTTCCGCTGTCGCTTTCAGCTTTAGTTCATAGGTACCAGCTACAAAGGGTTGATTTTCCCAGCTAACAGGCAAATTATATTGGGTATTTGGTGCTACACGGTAATTATCCGCTTTCCGTTCATGTAGAACATCCCCGTTGCCTTTTTTATAAATTTTAGCCTCATAGCTCACTTTATTAATAATGGTTGCTGTTGGGTTTTGCAGTGTCACGTTGACGGCATTACGGCCAACTAGCTGTGTCGCACTAATGCTCTTTAGCTTCATATCTGGTTCAGGTAACGTCTCTGTTTCAATTAAACGAATTGCTTTAACATAGGCCACCGTATTGGTGATATTAAAGCCTTCTTTTTCTTTCTTCCCCTCTTTTTTCTCTTCAGCGGGTGCTTCTTTTACTCGAACCCCTCCTAAAATAACCCCTTCAAAAGGCTCAGTTGGCACCTTTAATGATAATTTGGCCTCTACTACCCCTTTCGGTGGCAAGCTGACCATTTCATCAGCAGTGATTAAGTCTGACAACGGCAGTAGCATGCTTTCATCCCGTTCTGAAGCTGGACGTGTGTATACAAACGCGCCACCATCACCAGTAAAAGCTGGATTGACTTCAATGTTAGCACTGACTTCTTTGTCACCTGTATTAGTTATTTTTAAGATCAGCTCTTGTTCTTGACCAGGGGTTACTTTCAAATCAAAGAAGCCAGCTTCTTTATCAATTTGATTGTCTGGCGGAACAATATCAACTGTCAAGGTCCCCTCTTCTGCCTTAACAGATAGTGGTGAGATGACCATCACAAGAGTGCACGCAGTCAAAAGCACCATCAACAGTTTCACGAATTTAGTGTGTACGGATTGCTTCATTTTAATTTCCTTTCTTTCACGAAATAAAAATTCCCGATATAGATCGGGAATTTTTAAGTTAGTCTGTTAGATCACTTATTAAGGTTTTGGCTCAGCAGTTAATGTCCAAGTCAGATCTGTTTCATAAGCTAATAAACGAGCTGAATCAGGTGCTGCTGTTGCTGCTGATCCATAATCCGCTTCTTTATAGTCCTTTTTAAAGACAACTGACGAGGTAGTCGCATTAGTTGTGCCTTCTTCTGTCAATAATTCTTTTGATGAAAGAACCGTAATTGGTCCCGTAGTGTCTGCCGTATTAACTGGAATCGTCACTTTACCGTTGGCTGGTACAGATATTCCTGTCACCATGTTAGCAACATTGGCTTGCTTAAAGTTATTAGTAAGTGTTTCACCATAAATGTTAATCCGTGATGCCTTTAATGAGTGAGTCTTAGCTGTATCTGCGAAGACTGCATCTTGTTCCACTTCAACTTTCCAAGCTGTCCCAACTTTACCTGAGAAGTCCCCAACTTGAACAAATTGTGGAATTGCGTAACCTGTTGTAGTAGGGTTATTTTTTCCACCTTCTGTATAGGTTTCATGTTGAGCTGGGAAATCATCTCCTTGAGGCGCTAATGGATTTGAGCCAAAGTTAAAATTAGGAGCATGTAGTAATTGCACTCCACCTACTTTAGCTTGTCCACCAGGAATTTGAATCGGATCGTTCGTACCAGGTTTAATAATATCCTCATAATCACTTGGGACAACAAATTCTACGTCACCTTTTGTTTTAGCAGTATCAGTGGCTGCGTCCACTTGTTGATAACCTAATGCAAGTGTCCCTAAAGCCACTGCACATAATCCACTTATTTTCATCCATTTTGCTGTCATTCTTTATCTCTCCTCTATTTTTAAATTTAATGCTCTTGTCTGTCTATGGCTCTACAGTTAATGTCCATGTTAAGTTCGTATTGTAAGCTTCTGCTTTAGATTGATCAGAAGCTGGTACATTTAATTTAACACCGTCATATTTACTAGTATTTGGAGTTAATGTTGGTGTATAGTTTTCTTCTAAATACCCGTTATCAAAAACAGCTGATGTATAGGTATTATTTGTAAAACCAGCCTCAGTGTTTGCTAAAACATCTAAAGCCCCAGTGCTTTCGCCTGCCATTGGAATTGCAGTGTAGTTAGCTACAGCTGCGTCAGAATCTGTCAACGCGACCCCTGTAATTTTACCAACTAAATCAGCCGCTGCTTTACCACTATTCGTGAAGGTATTACCTAAAATGCGGATACGAGAGTTAGTTAACCCAGCTGTACTAGTTTTTGAAGCAAATGCCGCATCTTGTGTCACTGATAATTTCCATGTTTTATTTGCTCCTGAAAGGTCAGCAACTTGGACAGAGTGAGGCATATAGAAAGTCTCAGCCTTATTACCTCTTGTCCGTTTTTCCCATTCAGCTTGATAGTTTTCTGTCTTAATAGACGTTTTATTGTCGTTACCAAATGAAAAATTTGGTAAATGTGTGACATAAATTCCTTCTGTTTCTGGTAATGGTACTACTACACCATTATCGTCAACATCTGGATCTAAAATTTGTGGTTCATTTGGGCCTTCTTCTGGTTTAACAACATCTGGTCGATCCCCAACGACAAAGCCTGCATCTCCCTTTGTTTTAGCAGGTGTACCTGTCGCTGCTAGAGCTGATACCCCTGTAGATAACACGATTGAACTTAATAAAACACTTGCTAATACTTTCTTTTTCATAAATACCATCCTTTTTCTTTTTTTATATAGTAAACTAATAAATTAGTTAACTCACTTAATTGATCGATCGTTTTTTATACACCGCTAACCCCACTACTACCAATAAGAATCCACCTATGGCGAAACCATCAACTGATGATTTTTCACCTGTTTGAGGCAACATTATGATTTTTTTGGGGGGTTGGTCTGGTTTTGGTTCCGGCTTTGGCGGTTTTTGATCGCCTTGGATAAAGCCAATATCTGCAGTTCCTTTTCCATTGCTTTGAGACGCTTCAACTTGAACCCCGACGCTAAGACCAAGCAAAAGGAGTACCAGATAACATAATGGTCGTTTCATCAATTACTCTCCTTCCTTTCTACGGTCCTTCAATGAGGTCCCAAGTAATTTCGGCATTGTATGTTCCCTTAAGAATAGAGCTACCTTTAGGAACCAACAGACTTAAACCTTTTTCTTGCGGTTTATTATCTTTTTTAGACAATAAAATACCATAAGTCATCTCTGGACTGACTTGATCCTGTTCATGAACACTTGCACCTGTCGCTGAAATCTCCTGCTCAATTGTCCCATCGTTGTACATTAGCTTCGCACTCGATAGTTCCGATTGGCTTCCACTATGAATAAAAGGAGCTGTTAATGAACCGGAAATCTGGAATTGTCCGCGTTTTTTACCATTAACAGGCGTTTTTTGTCCACGCTTATCGGTCACATTTAAAGTGAAAGGCGTGTCACTTGAATAGCTTAACAACTGTTCCTTCGAGCTGACAAAACCTGTTTTAAAGATCATTTCAGGCGTGGCCGTCAAAGAGACTTTCCCAATAAAGGTATAGGTCACGATATTATCTCCTGGCTTAACGGTCACAACTTCACTTGCAAGAGGAACTAACTCGTACAAATCAGTCGTTGTTAATTTTTTAATTTTATCTTGAACTTCTGTAACTTGAGCTAAATCAACGACATCATTGGTTTTAGCTGGCAGACTAATCGTTGTTTCAATTTCATCGCCATCATCATTCACAAATCGAACTTTGATTGTTGCTTTTGTTCGTTGGTAATATAACTTAATTGTTTGATTTTCTTTGGTATAAACAACCGCTGATAAATCAGGAACGCTGGCTTCTTTATACTCATAGTCTGGAACTGCTTTTGCTGTCACACCTGCTAATTCGCCAACTAGTCCTTTTAAGGTATCAGAAGTGACACCTGTTATCGGCTGTTTAGTCTCGATGTCATAATACTCCAACGTAATCGATGACTCAGTAGACTCTGCATAAAGCTTATAGACATTGTTAGCAGCATCAAAGGTCATAGTCTGAGAGTCCTTAGCTAGCATGTGAGGATCTGAAAAGTCTAATTTTTTGAACATATCTGCTGTCATAGCATTTTTGACTATATCAACTGCGTCTGCTTTCGCAACAGCTTTGCCATAACGTACTGACGATAACTGAGCACTTTTCAGTGAATATGCTGCGGTACCACCATGTGAATTAAATTTGTCGCCTACAATAGTCGTTTGCAACTCATAGTTAGCTGCATCCGCCTTATCTCCTGTCCCTTTGTAGTTGTAAACCTCTACAGCTGCTTCGGTATATGGATAAAACAGATTAGGAGAGCCGTTAAATGAACGGTCATAGTCTACATAAACTCCCGCATCAAAGTTTAACTTACTACTAGGTTGCAATAATTTTCCATTGCTTCCCATTGCCTCAACGACAGACTCGTCAAATTTAACCGAGTAACTACCATTATCAGGATCAATTGCATGTTTGATTGTCAAACTTTTATCAGTTGTTGCTTGTAATGCGGCATTATTAGCAGACTTAAAGGAACCTGCATTGTAGTTGAATCCCGCTTGATTAATCGTTGCTTTATACCCTCTTGAAGGGAAACTCGGAAGTGAATCTCCAAACATTTTCAAAAAGTCATCAGCCGCTGTTCTTGCATTGCTTGCATTAACTGACATCCAATTCCAATTATTTCTTGCAGGCATAGCATTTTTAGTCACACTGTTTTGAAGATTATTATACTCAGCCCCTGACCAAATTAGGTTGTTCCCATTATGATCATACCTAACAGCTAAATAAATTGGTTTTGTCGTCGGATCTGAGTCATCAGCTGCTGCCATTCTATTGAACGTACTAAGATAAGCCGGGTAGTCCGTTAGTGGATTGACACCAAGAGCAGGACTACTTATTAATTGAAAATCACTCATATAGACAATTACTGGTGTTGCTTTTGGATCTCTACCACTAAATTTGCTTTGTGGGTTATTTTCATTATACGCCTGATCCATTCTTGTTACTGCTTCTCTCACATTCCCAGTAATATTGTCTTCCCTATTTGTTGGCACTAATGCATTCAAAGGAAACGCTGCATCTACTTTATTTTGCCATGCCGGTGCTGGATCAGTGACATCATTAAAGAAGCCCGTATCTGCGTTTGTATAAGGTATCGGCAGACCATTTCGAGTCTGAGCAGCTAAGCCTAACAACCAAATACGGCTCCCACTGTAATGTTCAATAACGTGTTGAGAAAGTCTATGAACTAATGCAGCTTGATGTAGTAGAGGTCTCGTACCTAAGCCATTTATTGTTCCATCCCACATAGATCCCGACCAGTCCAACACAAACATGATGTCGTATTTCTTGGTTTTATCCAATGGTAGACTTAAAACTGTTGGTAAATCATATTCCAACTGATAGCTACCATCTGATTCAGGGTAGTTGTTTAGAGCCGTTACAACAGGATCATATTGATCCACTTTGATAGCTAATTCCAGTTTTCTTACGGTCTCAATTAATAGCATTCGGCCTAAGTCTGAACTGACCCCAGCACCTCCCTGCTTACTTGATTCGTAGGCCTTAGCTAAAGCCATTAGAGACCCTTCTGTCCATTCAGTATTCCCTTTATAAATTCGTTTGTCGGGATCAGACTGATTAACAACTTGACTGTCTAAAAAAGTCTTTGTAGCCACTTGAGCTTCCTGCAAATCTCCAGATGCCCATGTACTAAAGTTTCCAACTGTGATAGAATCAGCCACTTTAGGTTTAGGTGTTTGTTCCTTCCCAACAAGCTTTGTGCCTGATGCTGAAAATAGAACACTTAGTACTATGCTAAAAATAGCCAGAAATACAACCGTTTGTTGCTTATTTCTTTTCTTCATTTCTTCCTCCTTCCACTTCTTGCTATATCTATTTCAAACACCCTTCTTTCTCTTTTACACTTAATTTCTCCAAATGAAAGAAGGGATGCAGAAACCCATTTAATAGTTTAAGTACTTATGAACTGTACCTAATGAAACACCACACTTTTCTGCTACTTCTCTCATGGTCAATCCTTGATTATCAAATAAAAATTTTATTTGTCTAATGACCTCTTCATCTACTTTTGGTCTACCAACCGCTTTACCAGAAAGTCTGATTTGATCATATCTTTTTTGGTAAACAAATTGTTTATGGTTATTCTCCATTTTCATTAATGTCGCTAGATGGTCTGCTAAACTACTTTTAACTGATGTGTCCAGTTTGTCATGGATACTTATTAAACGAACTGCTTTTTCATCTAGTACTTGGATCAATTTTGCTAACTCTTTTAATGGTTTAGCAAAAACTCTAAGATCTGACACAATTATTTGATCTTGTGGAACTAGCTTGTCCAATAAATATCTCAACTCATCTTTTCTGTCGAAATCATTCTCCTCAACAAAAATTTCAGTGCAAACATATCCTACAAGTTCAGTTAGTTGTTCAGTTGTTGACAGGGGATAAGCTTTTCGAACATAACCATATAAACTCATTTCCCTCACCCTTCCTTACATATTGTGTTAATTGCCATTAAATGCTGTTAAATCAATCTTTTTACCGTCTAAATAACTATTGTTTGTTAGACGTGCAAGAAATATGCAGTGTTTAAACAAAAAAAAAATCAAAATCCCGTTATAATGGTATTTCTAATTTTCATTTAGATGAAATAACAATCGTTATCTTACCGTCTAAAAATCAATAGTTTATTATAAGGTTATAGGATTGTCAAGAATTTTTTTTAGTAACTTTTTTGAACGATAAAAAATGTAAGGTGAAAGGCAGGTCAAAACACATTGCCCTTGGTCGTTTAGATGATTGTTACTAAAATACAACAAAGATGCTACTTCCCTTAAAAGAACATTTACAATGAACAACATATTGACAAAATTTTTATCACTTTTTAAGGAGACTTTTTATGACAATAATCGGCTACATGCGAGTTAGTACGCATCATCAAAAGTTCGATTCACAAGAAAAAGCGTTGACCAATTATGGTATTGACCTACTCTATAAAGAATATGAAAGTGGCAGAAAGAACCAACGCTCTCAATTAACTAAGGCTCTTGCAGCATTAAAACCTGGAGACACCTTTGTCATTTTCAAATTAGATCGATTAGCTAGAGGAACCCAACAGCTTTTACAACTACTAGAAGAGTTTAATCAGCGGAACATCAACTTTGTTAGTATTCAAAATAATATTGATACGTCCACACCTATGGGTCGCTTTTTCTTCACAGTGATGAGTGCTTTTGCAGAAATGGAGGCTGAGTTGATACGTGAACGGGTTCTTGCAGGACTTGACGCTGCTAAAGAAAATGGGGCTGTGCTTGGACGCCCTAGCAGAACCAAAGAAGTGGACAAAGCCATTCAACTGTATCAAAAAACAGATTTAACCGTCGCAGAAATCTCAAAAAAATGCCATATTTCAATACCTGCGATTTATTATAACCTAAAAAAAAGAGGAATTTCTTGTCGTCATGTTTCCGCTTAATCCATTGACGCTTACGATCTTTCCCATTCCGTAACGAAAAATTGAGACAAACCTTGAGACAACTCCCCCCTATTTTTGTGCTATTATATCGATAATACAAAAAGGAGGTAAGGCAATGGCTATTATTGGATATGCTCGAGTAAGTACTAATCATCAAAAATTGGACTCTCAAATTGCTGCTCTTAATGATTATGGAGTCGACCATATATATACTGAATTTCAAAGTGGCAGAAAAACAAATCGAGCGGTTCTAGAAGAAATGCTAAATTCTTTAAAACCTGGAGATACACTTGTCATTTTTAAACTAGATCGACTAGCACGAGGTACCAAGCACTTAATTCTTCTGTTAGAAGACTTTAATCAACGAAAAATAAATTTTGTTAGTATTCAAAATAATATTGATACTTCAACCCCTATGGGAAGAATGGTTTTTACCATTATGAGCGCCTTCTCTGAAATGGAAGCTGAATTAATCAAAGAGCGGGTAGTAGCTGGTTTAGATGTTGCCAAGTCCAAAGGAGTTCAATTGGGGCGTCCCCCCTTAGATAATCGACTGGAAAAAGCCCTAAGACTATACGAAAATTCCAACACTCCCGTAACGGAAATTGCAAATAACTGTCAGCTATCAAAAGCGTCCATCTATCACCACATTCGCAAGCGAAATATCAGGCTTCGTGAATCTATCTAACTTAACTATTTTCTCCTTTTCTCTTAGATTGTTTCAATAGACAAAATTTGTTCGACATTCTATACTAAAAGAAAAGGAGTTGACCACTGTCATGTTATTTCTGGATTCTCCCTCTGCTAATAAATTAGAGTTATTTAGGTACCTGCTGTCCCATTCGCCAGTCACATTTAGGGTCGTTTTAGAAGATTTTTCCTTTTCAAAACAAAGCCTTAGTCGTTATTTGAAAGACTTACAAAGTGAACTACTTATTTTTAAAGATAAGCCTCTGACATTAACAATACACAAAGGGAATATCATCCTCAGTACTATATCTGCTGATCTTATCCCATACTATATTGACTCTCTACACTTATTTTATGTTAAAAATTCGACTGAATTTATCCTTATTCGTGTATTGATGAGACAAAAGTACACGTCTGTTGCCGAATTAACCGAGGTCCTATCAGCAAGTAAATCAACTGTCTATCGACAACTTGAACGAGTTGAAAAAATCCTCAGACCATTTAATATTTCTCTTAATTTCACTGAGGCAGATGAGTATATTAATTTTGTTTTTGAAGAAAAAAATCTGCGAGCCTTTCATTATTATTTTTATTGGTACACTTATAAAGGATTGGAGTGGCCTTTTTTTAAAACAACTGAAGATGAATATCAACAATTAACCAAAAATATGGTAGTCCCTTTGTCTATTTCTGAGCTCCCTTCAAAAAGAAAACAATTTGACTACATCATGCTTTTTACTTTTTGGCGATCATTGCGACGAAAGGAAACCATAAAGATGGAACCTAACATTCAAGCAATACTGGCCGTCTTTTTAAGTGTTAATGATTTAAGCGGACTCTTTGATTCATTCGAGGATGATTTAGGTGCTGACCCATTATGGCAGGAAAAGCTATTTCTTAATTATATTCTGAGAGCTAATTTAACTGAGTTGGATTCAGCAGAAAATATTCACTTAATTACTGAAAAACTCTTACAATTGAATGATCCTATCGTTGATCACAGTCGAGCAATTTTGTCTGAAATTAGTGCTTTTTTTCAGATCCAATTAACAAAAGAAGATTATGAGTCCTTTTTTTACCGCTATGTCCTTTTTTACCTGCATGTTTTTTATCTTAGGATTGACTTACCCAGTATTTTGACCACTTATAATGCGACTAACATTTGGCATGGAACCGATACATCTCTGTCGTCTTTTAATTCTTCTGATGTCGAGGCCTTTCTCAATGATTTTCATAAAAGATATCCCATCCCAAAGAACTACCATTTTTTCGAGTTCTTTTTAACTGGACGAGTCATTAGTTCTCGAAAGAAAAAAGCACTCACTCTCTGCATTCATTTTTCTACTAATCCAATTGGTGACCCCTTAATTAAAGAACGTTTATGTACCATCTTCAATCCAGATACCTTACAATTTACAGGTGAACCTAATCAAGCAGATTTAATCATTTCAGATTGTTATGAATTTGAGTCGTTTAAGGCGGACTTTTTTTACTTATATCGAGTAGCTGATATTAATGATTGGAAGAAACTCGTCAACTATATTAAAGAACGTGTTTTCGCTCTTTCCTTCTCTTTGTGATTCACTTTCCCCTTTGGATAATGAAAATAATCTCTAACTGCTAGCCCAAAAACTAACAGTTAAAGATTATTTTTTTGGGTGATATATACTGCTCAAAGTTTACATATTAAGTACAGTACTATGTGCCTCAGATTAGATAAAAATTTCAGCTATTGGCACTTTTTTATGTACAATAAGTACATGAAGGGAAAACTTATGACAAATCAAATAATAAAAAAGTGGTGGATTTCCAAAAGTATATGGTTACTTGTATTAGGTGTTATTGGCTAGATAGTTGACTCTCGTCAATATGATGGGACCGATGAGTATCAAACGACTGAATTTAATTTAATTTCTTTGGCAGTATTTCTAATTTTGGTTTTGCCTGTCATCTTCTTTCAATATGCCACCTATACAGTGATTAATCGAAAAGAAAGAAAGTTTTATACGTGTGCGCTGTCATTTTATTTACTGTACCTATTTGAATATCTATAAGGGAGCTGTGACAAAAGTCGTTTTGCTCCGAGCGCTACGTAAACTTCGATGTCCCTTATTTCTAAGCTGTAAACTGCTAAGAATAACGGCAATATTGAAATATACATAGTGCCTGGAGTATGTTGACTTTATGTCTTATTATGCTTTTTATAGCTAGTTTTATAAATCAATACTACCATTTTTTTGCTAATTGACAATTAGATCAATCGTTGCTATTATAAATCTACTCGATCATAAATGGTGCATTTTTAGAACGATTTTATACAAGTATGCTCATTTTAATGAAAAATGAACCGTTCTAATCAACTAACCATCAGCTAGACCATTGATCCAGTTCTCCCATAAGCACGACGCTCTTGTTACAAATAGAAGCAGATATTCCAATAACTATAAAGGTGGTAATTTAATGAAAAATAAACTAATCTCTATTGCACTATTGAGCCTGATTATATCATTGAGTTCTTTGGGAATCTCCCCAACAGAAGCACATGCTTGGCAACAATCGCCACAAATCCAAACGCAAAACCAATCATATAGAGTTAAAAGTGAACAATGGAATGAACCAACGGCATCTGTCCAATCATTTAGAGGAAACAGCACTAAATTTGACCTCTATTATGGGTTTGATACCGAGGTTAGTTCTTCAACAATCACCATTCAAAATGATACTATCCAAATTGATTTACGAATTAAGAATCAAGCATTCTTATTAACTGGAAAAAAGATCAGTGCTGATTATTTTTCAAGCTACTATGCTCTTTCCAGCATTAACAACGAAAAACTAGTAACACCAACGATTGCTCAAATTGATTCTCATTTCAATAACACTACTCTAAATATGTATGGTATCGATGAAGAAAGAACCGAGCCTGAAGCTGGGAAACGAGCAGCTATCATGGCCTATCTGCCATTAGCCGCATCACATTAAGGATATGTAAGGAGCCGTGCATGGGAGAAAAAGACCTCTTATTTTAGTTTTCAAGCTAAATGAGTGGTCTTTTTCCATTAATTTAGCTATTCTTCTTACGAAGCAATGACATAACGATGAAACAAGAGTAAGTAGGTAATACTCGACGGATTGGCAAGCCTTTTTCTTCGGTCTATACTTGGGGTATCAAATAGCCTGAGGAGGAAACTAAATGAGTCAACAATCTAAGATAGTCCCCGTTCAATTGACAGACAAGCCTATTACTAAACAGATCCCCTTGCCTAAAGCGTCTCTCGCTTGCAAGTTAACAACGGGAGAGACGGAAGTTTGTTTGTACAATGGGATTGACAAGTACATTTTATTCACTGTTTTAAAGGAGTTGAAAACCAGTGCTCGTTGATTATAGCCAAGTTAAAAATCTATTCATCGTTTGTGGAAGGACTGACATGAGACGAGGGATTACAGGATTGGCAGCAATTATCACCGACACCTATCAACTTGATCTGTTCGATGATGCTCTCTTTCTATTTTGTGGTGGCAAGAAAGATCGGTTCAAAGCCTTATACTTCGATCAAGATGGGTTTCTCTTATTGTATAAAGTCATCGAATCTGGTCGACTCCAGTGGCCTCGAAATCAAGACGAGGTTCGGCAATTAACTAGTCAAGAGCTTCGCTGGTTATTGGAAGGGTTGTCTATCCAACAGCCTAAAGCAATTATGCCGGCAACACTAGGTTATCTCTCTTAAGAAAACAGCTTAAACCCTTGATAATATTGGGATTCAGCTGTTTTACGTTGTTTATTTATGGTATAATAATAACAAGACATCAAGATAGAAAGTGGGTGATCTAATTGACAGAACTAGAAAAAATATTAGTCCAAACAAATGAACAGCAGCGGATTCAACTTGAGAATCAAGCTCAACAAATTGAGCGCTTGGCTGAACAAATCGAGTATTTGACACGTAAGCTATTTGGGACGTCTAGTGAAAAAAAGGTCGATGAGAATCAACTCTCTTTATTGGATGAAGATGAGTCTTTTTTCGACCAAGCAGAGACAACTGAAGAAAAAACCGCTGACACTTTCATTGAGAAGCGACCAAAAGTAATTGGTAGAAAAGCAGCACTCACCAAACATCTTCCTATTTTGGAAGAAATCCATTTAGACTTAATGGATGAGGAAAAATTATGTGAAGTCTGTGGGACTCAGATGAATGAGATGGGAAAAACCACACGAGAAGAACTCGTGTTTATACCCGCTCGCCTAGAAAAAAGAATCTATCATGAACAGACGTACCATTGCATTACCTGTAAAGCTGGCGAAACCTGTTCGATCAAACGAGCAGAGGCAGCAAAGCAGCCGATTCAAAATAGTCTTTCAAGTCCGTCAATCTTAGCACAACTGTTCCACCCAAAATATGAAATGTGTTTACCGCTTCACCGTCAAGTGAAAGAATGGTTGACTTGGGGGCTAGATGTCAGCCATCGAACTTTGACCAATTGGGTCATTCGAGGAAGCCATGATTGGTTGACCCCTATCTACGATCGACTTCATCAAGAATTGGTCAAGGAAGAGGTCTTAATGGCTGATGAAACCCCTTATCAGATTTTAAGACGACCTGACGGTCGTCCAGCCACATCGGAAGTGCGTGTTTGGCTCTTTCGAACAATGGCTGACTGCCCAACGCCCATCGTCCTCTATCAGTCAACCTTGACACGAGAAAAGAAAGTGCCTGAACAAACCTTGGCAAATTTCAGCGGTTATTTACAAACCGATGGCTATAGTGCTTATCAAAATCTACCGAATATTTGCCAAGTAGGATGTTGGAGTCATGTTCGTAGAAAATTCGTGGATTGCGCTGATAAGAGAGGGCAAGCCGCCATCGGGATAGAGTACTGTGATCAACTTTTCCGTTTGGAACGAGAGTTTTTGGCAAAAGACTTAGGCGTTGAAGAACGACTCAAAGCTCGACAAGAGCGTTCACAACCAATTGTTGGAGCCTTCTTTGATTGGCTAAGTTCGTTTCATACGATGAAGGGGAAGTTACAAGAAGCTGTTCGCTACGCACAGAATCAACAGGCTTCGCTAAGGTGTTTTTTGGAGGATGGGCGATTAGCTCTTTCCAACAATTTGAGTGAACGGAGTATTAAAGCCGTTGTGATGGGCAGAAAAAATTACCTGTTCAGCACAAGTATGGCAGGGGGACAAGCCAATGCCTTGGCACACAGTATCGTTGAAACTGCGATTGCGAATGGGCTAAACGCCACGCGTTATTTGGAGTATCTATTTACCCATTTGCCTAATGTGCCATTTTTACAACAACCAGATCTTCTGGATGATTATTTGCCATGGAGTGACGCGGTTCAAGTACAATGCCAACATCCCCGACTCAGCCAATAACCTCAAAACGTGGTGAACTAATTACTTATAGTTTACTAGCTTTGAGGTTATTTGTGTAGCCGTTCAGTATTACCTGCTTACAAACAAGATACTGATACAAAAGAACAAAAGGTTGATTTATTGACTGAAAAGATGATAAAAACAAGAACAATTCTTATTTCTGGTGAAGTGAATGAGCAATTGGCAAAGGATGTCTGCAGTCAATTATTGCTACTGGAAGCTATGAGCAATGACCTCATTAATTTATTTATTAGTAGTAATGGTGGGCATGTAGATTCAGGTTATTATATTTTTGATATGATTAATTTTATCACGCCAAAAGTTAATATTATTGGTTCTGGTTGGGTTGTTAGCGTAGGGGTTTTAATTTATTTATCTAGTGATAAAAATCGGCGTTATTGCTTGCCTAACACTCGCTTTATGATTCATGAGCCGTCCGGTGGTGCTCAAGGTCAATCAAGCGATTTACAAATTACTGCCAAAGAAATTATTCGAACAAAAGAAAAACTCAATCAACTTATTGCCAATGAATCTGGTAAAGACATCAATAAAGTCCGCGAAGATACAGCAAGAGATTATTGATTGAGTGCAGAAGAAGCCTTAGAATATGGGATTGTTCATAAGATTATACGGAGCAGAGACGAAATCATTTAATAGAGCCAGAAAACCTGATCACTTTTTTCTGTTCCCTTATTTCACCTTATAATAAAAAAAACTGGGAACTTCACTTCTTTACCAGTAAACCACCTCTTCATGAAAATATAGTTTTTTCTATTAAATCTCATCATACTAACAAAAACCTCGTCACTTATGATAGCTATGTGCATATCACAAGTGAATGAGGTTTATTTTTCTAGTTTGTTCTCGCACAATTTCAAGTAGATTTTCTTCAACATAATCTTCACCCATTTTATTTTTTATATTGGTGATTGATAGAAGCGGAAGTATCGTATTTTCAAAACTATTGATGTGCATTCCTATAAAAAAATTGGGAATAACTGTTAATGAATTGATTATATCAGACATATCCTTTTTTTAAACATTTCTTCTGTTCATATCGACCAAATCTACCATCAATTTAAGCCTTAACTTCAAATCCCTCGAAGCATTGTTTAAGATCATAATGTCATTCATCGTACTAATAGTGGTGTTTTTTCTAGTTCACAATAAACATCTAAAAATTCTTTGATCCCAAAATTTGGAGAACTATATGGGCTTTGAAATTCTAACATCTCTGGTAGTCCAAACTCTTCTATTGTAACTGACAATCTTTCCAAAAATTGCTTTCGAGTAGTACTGTCTCTCCAAAAATCGTCATTACTTTTTTCATAATTTAGAGCCAAAATATGGTGTTTTTCATCTTTTTTACGAATCAAACCACTTTTCGTTTCTACATACAGTATTTGTTCATCAATTTCTGGGGGATAATTTACTTTCGGAACAGAGACTGGTATCAATATTCTTTTCTCATTCGTTAACTTTGGCTAATTCTGGAAAAGGAAAAGAATTCATTTTCTTTTCAAACAGTGTATCATCTTCAGAAATCGAAAAGTACCTGACTCTGTCTACATAGTAGCTGTTACCTGTTACGCATCTCCATAACACTCACCCTAGCGTTTGTTTTAGAATCGCTAGGGTATTGTTATGCTTTGAAGCAAGCTAATAGCGGTTACGCCTCATGACTCTACAAATAAAGAAGCTATTTCATTACATCAAAATAGCCTCTTCATTTTGGCTCACTCTTCACTTAAGCGTTCACTTATTTTTAAAATCGCAATCATTTTTTCTAATTTCTCGATAACCAATTCAGCGATAAAATCTGTAAACGGATCAATGTTTCGCTCAACCTGCGCTGCCTCCAATGTTTGATTATACCTTAGACGAGAAGTTGGGTCTGCTTTAACTATTATTGGAGGATAACCATTCCCCGTTAAAGCAAAATTCATCAATAATCTTGCCGTTCGACCATTCCCATCAATAAATGGATGGATTGTCACAAATTTCTCATGTAATAATACTGCATACTCAATAGGATGAATCACACTTTGGTTGGTGTTCGCCCATCTGACTAGCTCCTGCATTAGTTCAGGTACATGGAATGGTTCTGGTGGTACAAATGACGAGCCACTGATTTCAACTGGAATTCGCCTATATTGACCAACATTGGATTTATCCATTGCTAGTTTATCATAAACGATACGATGAATATCTTTAATTAGTCGCTCACTAAGAGGTTGCTCAGAGCTTACCAACTCTTCGACAAAGCCTATCGCTTCGTTCAGATTAACCACCTCTAAGTGCTCTCTCAAGGGCTTTTCTGAGATAGTAATCCCTTCTGATAAGATCATTTTAGTCTCAAAACGCGTAATAGTATTTCCTTCCAAAGCATTACTATTATATACTTCGTCAATTCGTTCAATCTCTTTCAGTTTCACCACTTCATCTTTATTAAGCGGCCTTAACGAATCTAATTGTTCTTTTAACTCCGTTACTTTTACAAACTCCATCGAACCCACCTCTTCACTCACTTTCTTTTAGTCATTATAACATATCACCCTTTGCCTAATATATTTTGTTAATCAAAAACAAATAGAAAAAGTGGAATCACATGTGTCCCAACCTCACTCAGTTACTTATCGCTATTTCGTTTTGTGACATATGTGAGTGTACCTTTCGTTAGTAAGAAATCCGGCTCATTTATTCCACATATTTTTCTTTATTTCAATCCTTTTTTGCTAACAAGTACCAGATTAGCGCCACTCTTCCGACTAAAACTAACAATGTCACAAAAGAACTACTTGAATGCGCTTCTTCATAATTATAACTATTATACATTCTCTTTCTCCTTTAATTTTCTATCACTAAAATCCTGATGTTGCGCCAGTTACAGTATTAATTGACCCCACTGCATGAGAAGCGACTTGTCCTGTCTCCTTATTTCTTATGAAAACATTCATTAAATTATCACCGGCTTCTTCAAAATTAGAAACTTCGAACTCAGGGAACTGACTCGCTACTTTATCTCTCGCAATCTGTTCCCAATCAATGCCTTTCGCCGCTGGGCTCAGATCTTCAATCACTTTTTCAGTCAACTCGCCAAACTGATTGACTGTTAGCTCCCAGCGTGCAAGTGCTGACACAATAGTAAAGTAGTATATTCCCTCTTTTTCTTCAACGAAGTGGGCACCAGCCACTTGTGGCATTCCTTCCGCTAGCCTTTGTGCCGCTTCTTCTTTATTATGAACCACAATTTTAGCTAGCTCATCAAGTTTAGCTTTGTTTTCATCAACGAGTGTTTGAATCGTTTCTTTCAGTGTTGTATCACGGATTAGTGAAAAATCTGTCTTCAACATTGATTCTAGCTTAGCGTTGGATTCTACATACTTCTGTTCTTCAGAAAGTTTCTTCGCTTCATCAAATTCAGTCGCTAACACTTTTTCCGTTTCTAATAAAAGTGTCAATCGTTCAAGATCTTCTTTCGCATAGCTAGATAATTTTTCAGAGGCACCCTTTGATTCACTCACTAATTGAAATTTTTCTTGAGCTTTTTCATACTCTTTTGCTTCAGTTAAATCAGTTCCTTCTATATAAGTGAATCAATTTCATAATTCATATTTTATTTGAGAATAAACTTTCCCGATTTTAGTTATGTGATTTTTTTTAAGCGACTAATTTCAGTTTGAGAGATAATCTTTCTACCGCAAATCTTAC
>NZ_JCAQHY010000020.1:0-614 GCF_059621045.1 Vagococcus sp. WN80Y | reverse complement strand
TGTCAGCCATATTAGCAGGAATCTTCGCTGGCATTGCTTTTAAGTGATAATTATTATCTCTGTCATGCAGAATTAGGTGACAGGGATCGTACAAGTATCAAAGAAAGGAAGAAAAATGACATGACCTATGATTTTATTACCAGTCGCGATCGTTTGGCCGACGGCTCAGCTAAATGGCGCCAAATGCGCGACAGTTACCCTGATTTACCAACAGATATCGTGCCCTTATCCGTAGCCGATACTGATTTACTTCATCCACCAGAGCTGATTGAGGGCTTGAAGAGTTATCTTGATACCATGGTTTTAGGTTACACTCAACCAACTGACAGCTATTATGAAGCCGTGATTAACTGGATGGCGCGCCGTCATCAGTGGCAGGTTGAAAAAGACTGGTTGGTTGTTTCACCGGGTATCGTGACGGCTCTTTACCATTCAGTGAAAGCCTTTACGGAGGTAGGCGAGGGAGTCCAGATTTTATCCCCTGTTTATTATCCTTTTAGAGCGGCCATTGAAAAGTCAGGTCGTGAGGTGATCGCCAGTTCTTTAGTCAATCAAAACGGTCACTACACCATTGATTTTGTGGACCTAGAAGCCAAAGCCAGCTTGCCTCAGAC
>NZ_JCAQHY010000133.1:0-35696 GCF_059621045.1 Vagococcus sp. WN80Y | reverse complement strand
GATCGACCTACAAAGCCACTCCTGTCACTTTTATTATGACAGGAAATCGTCTGTAGGTCGATCACTTTTGTTTTCATTCTGTTTGGTGAGGGCGATAGCCCTCATGAGTGTTTGTCCCACCCTCTTCTTTTTTGAATTAGGTTTTAGCGAGTATCATACTTGTTCAAAAGTTGTTTAAAAAGTGGTGCTAGTATGAGATAGAACCCGACATTCCCAATGGCATGTAAAAAATCAAAGGATAGTCCTTGAATGTAGTAGGGCAAGAACGCGGTAATTCCGTATAGTTTATAGCTAACTAAACTAATAATTAGACCGTATAAAAAACCGGCTAAAAAACTAAAAAAGGCTTGTAAAATCAAGTTTTTCTTAAAAAATGGCAACTTTCCAAGTAGATAAAAAACAATCAAGATTGCTGCATAACTAGCTAATTGGGCTAGAGTCCAGACGCCCATCCCTAAGTAGAGATTGGTTACAATGACTGACAAAAGACTGACAATTAACCCTTGTTTTAATCCGCGATTCAGAGTCATAATTAATAAAATAGAGGTCATTGGTTGAACGTTTGGAATAAATTGAAACATCAATCGACCGACAACGCAAGCCGCGACCATTAATGATAAATTGGCAATTTCTTTAACAGAAAAGGCTGTTTTATTATTAGAATTTAGCATAGGTGAACACTACTTTATCGCCATCTGCTAAGGGAGTGTCTTTGGCTCCTGTATTAACCATCTCATCGTTTATCATATAGGTCCAATAAGTGCCGTCAGTAGTGTTTTGTTCGACACCATCGATAGAAGTGATCATACCGTCTTTTTCTTTAACATCAAAATTTTCTTGTACAACCTCCATCAGATTGCTATCTTTAGAAACTGTAATTGTTTTTTTATTTGCTTCTTTTTCATCTTGAATCAAGCTAATTGTCACACTGATTTCTTCAACTGTACTTGTTTGAGTAGTGGAGTTAGCCGCTTTGCTTGACTCAGTTCCTGTTTCTTGCTCATTTTTACTGCAGCCAACTAAAATTACTAATGACCCAACAATTAAGAGACTCAGTAAACGTGATACTTTTGATAATTCTTTCATTTCTATTCCTCCAAATAATGTTATTGCGTGTCTTAATTCTATCTTACTTGGTTATGTTTGTGAAGTCTAGACTTAAAATACTAAACTATTAATCAATTCTTTTCGAGGATTAGGTAGAACAATATGGTTAATGATCATTGCCTCATCTTTGGCTCCTTCAACTCCTGCATGAACAGCTGCTTTAACAGCATCAACATCGCCAGTCAAAACAACAAAAGACTTGCCAGCAATTCCGGTAGCTAATTGTAAACTAATGAGATCAACATCGGCGGCTTTTACTGCATAGTCAGCAGCAATAATAGAACCTGCCGCTGAATAGTATTCGATGGCGCCCACTGCTTGAGCATTTTCTGGAACATGTGTCATATTAATTGCACGAATAACTTGTGGGTTGATTCTAGGGATTACAAGTTTACCAACAACGTGCATACCACCAATCCTAGCGCCTTCACTGATTGAACGATCAATTGAATCTACTTTACCAGAAATTAGAATATAATATTTACCTGGACAACTAGCCTTTGCTGAGATTAATTCACAATCAGCTGCTTTTAGCATAAAGTCCACTGCCTCAATCCCTTTGGCGATACTATTAAGCTCTAAAAAACCAAGTGTATCAATTTCCATCATTTATGCCACGACCTTTCGAATATGGATGAGCTGATCACCGATAGCGATGACTTCTCCGCTAATACTTGCATGAATAGGGGCACCAAGAGCGTCATTATCTAAAGTTGCAATTAGCTGTCCTTTTTTGACATGTTGTCCTTTTTCAACGACTGGTTGACAAGGTGCTCCGATATGCATTTTTGTTGGAATAAAGACCTCATCGGCTTCATAAGAGATTAAATGAGTTAAATCATTATCAGCATATTTTTCAAGTCCCATTTTTAATAAAATGTTTTTCGGTGGTGTCTTTTGATAATCACGCATTGGTTGTGGTGTTAATTCTTGTCCATCATACGCATAACGAATGCCTTTTTCTGCTAAGCGCTGTTTAACATAAATGTTAACTTGACGAGGTGATAAAGACATCGGGCAGGCAATTACTTCACAAATTCCGCATTCACAACAAAGTACGGCTTGCTTCCAAACAGGGTCATCGTCTATATCAGCAGGAACTTCAGTCATCGAAAGGTGTCTCATTACCTGGTGCGGGTGAAGTGGGTGCCCAATTTGATACCTCGGACAGAGATCCGTACAAAGGGTACATTGAATACAGGAGGACTTTGCCTGATTAATAATTTGAATCATCTGTCTTTCGTGTAGTTTATACAAGTACTCTCGCTCTTCAAGAATAATAATGCCAGAGGTAGTTTTAGTTACAACTTGATCATCGAAGTTTGTATGATTGCCGATCTTACCCATCATCGGTCCACCGTTTAAAAAGATGAATTGTGTTAGTGGGGTGCCACCAGCTAGCTCTAGACACTTTGAAAAAGGCGTACCAATGGGAACTGACAACATTGTTGGATGATTAACTGCACCAGTTATGGTTAACAATTTTTCGGTTAAAGGTTGCTCATTAACGAATGCATGGTAAACGTTAAGCATGGTTGTGATATTTGAGACGACGCAACCAACTTGCAAGGGTATGCCACCAGGGGGAACAGTCCTGCCAGTGACTTCAAACACCATGATTTGTTCATCTCCAGCTGGATAAAAATTTCCCATAGTGTGTATAGTTATTGGGGCATCAAATGATTCAATTGCTTGTGTTAAAGAGGCGATTTCTTCTTTGTAATGCTCTTTTGTAACAATCACAATCTTTTCTGCTTCGACGCTTTTACCAACTTCTGTAATTGCTTGAATACATTTTTCTGCAAAATGTTTCATGACATAATGATCCGTTTTAAGTAAGGGTTCACATTCTGCAGCATTAATAATTAAGTATTCTGCTTTAGCATTAAGTTTTTTGGCTGTCGGAAAACCAGCACCACCTGCTCCGACAATTCCTGAATTATGGATTTTTTCTAATAACATTTTATCACCTACATCTTTTCTATTTTTAGTGTAGACGCCATTGTCAGTTTCATTGTAAGCCCTGACATTAACTAAATCAATACTAATTAACTGGTGATTTAATTTTTAAGAAGCCAAAATAGTTAAAGAATGTAAGAAATAATCAACCAATTAGCGGTTTTTTATAACAAATAATTGGTGTTATTGTTTGTGAAAAATATTTTATCTTTGACTGATCTTCGAACATTTGCTATGATAATTGTTGAGATGACGCTTACAAGGGTGTAAGATAATACAGAATGCAACGATGCAAAAGAGTTCCTTCTTTTTTGCGTCGTTTTTTTTCTAGCAGTTAATTGGATAAGTGAGGTGAACTAAATGAGAGTTGACGAACCGTTGATACTATCATCGGGAGTAAAGTTAAAAAATCGATTATTCTTTGCGCCAATTTCAACACTGGATAGCACTTTAAATGGCCTCGTATCAACAAATGAATTAGCTTTTTTTGCCAAGCGAACTGGTGATGTAGCAGCGATAGTGGTTGCGTCAGCTTATGTAAGTTCAACTGGAAAAGCTTATGAATATGGCTTAGGAGTCAGTCATGATTACCAACTTTCTAGCTTAAAGCAAGTAGCTAAAGCGGTACAACAGTCTGGAACTAAAGCCTTCTTACAGCTGTATCATGGAGGTGGTATGACATACTTTGTCAAGCAACCTCGATACGTTTGTGTCAGCAAAGAGTCTGATAACTTGGGTCCAGTTTGTTATGATGAGTTGAATGAGGAAGGAATTGAGACCATCATTCAGGATTATGAGCAAGCTATTATTCGAGCTATTAAAGCTGGTTTTGATGGAGTTGAAATTCATGCTTCAAATTCATATTTACCTCAACAATTTTTAATGCCTAGTTGGAATCAACGTAAGGATCGTTGGGGTGGCAGTTTGAGCAATCGTCTCCGATTTTTGTGCAAAATTATTGAAAGAGGAAAAAGGGTGGTTGCGAGTTATGCAAAGCAACCATTTGCTTTGGGGCTTAGATTGTCACTTGAAGATACTATGGTGACCGATAGAGCCAAGCGTCAAGAGAGTTTTTATGATAGTTTATTGATTATTCAAGCTTTAAATGACTATCCATTAGATTACCTCCATGTGACGAGTCAGAATATTTTACAAAAAGTGATGATTGAGTCACAGTTAGTTGATTTATTAGAGATGTTAAAAGTGATGTCTCCGAATGTTCCGATTATTGGTTGCGGAAATTTATTGCAATCAGCAGAGGTTGATATGGCTTTGGATCGGTGTCAACTGGTTTCTGCCTGTCGTCCATTTGTTTTGCAGCCTGAGTGGGCTAAACTAGTGTTAAAAGGAACGCCAATTGAATTAGTGGAAACTGAATTGACTGGCAAGGAGAGACAACGATTAGTCATTCCACGTCGATTATGGAAAAGCGTTCAAGAATCAGCTGATTGGTATCTTTATCGCTAATTAATCGTGAAAGAGACTTGGGTAGAAGTAAGTTTTAAAGAAAGAGTGAGGTGAGGAT
This sequence comes from Vagococcus sp. WN80Y, assembly GCF_059621045.1. Taxonomy (NCBI): domain Bacteria; kingdom Bacillati; phylum Bacillota; class Bacilli; order Lactobacillales; family Enterococcaceae; genus Vagococcus; species Vagococcus sp. WN80Y. Next base: position 31,105 of record NZ_JCAQHY010000133.1, on the reverse strand, counting down.
CTTTGGAAGAGAAACAACGTGTGATTCAAGAATCAGTTCCTGGAAGACAAGTAACAATTGCTCATATCATTGCAAGTCCAGATCAAAAAGTTTACGAAAAAATAGGGATTTTGGAGTTTCAACATCAGGCCCTAGGTATTTTAACAATTACACCAAGTGAAGCGGCAATTGTGGCTTCCGATGTTGCAACAAAAGCAGCTAATGTTAAAATTGCTTTTATGGATCGGTTCAGTGGTGCAGTTGTAATGGCTGGAGATGTGACAGCCGTTGAAGCTGGATTACAGGCTGTGATAATGACGCTGGATTCATTGTTACATATTAAAGGAGCAACTATAACACGGTCATAATAAAAAGAGGCGAGAGGTGTTGTTATGAAGAAGATTATGTTAGTTGGAGCTGTTGGAACGGGAAAAACAAGCCTGACACAGCGATTACAGGGCTCTGAAATAGTCTATCAAAAGACACAAGCGATTGAGCATGGGCTTGATATCATTGACACGCCAGGTGAGTTTACTCAAAGACGCCAATATTACAGTGCGCTTCAAGTAACCTCAGCACAAGCAGATGTCATCGGGTTACTTCAAAGTGTTAATGAAAATTTTAATACCTTTCCGCCAGGATTTGCGACCATGTTTTCTAAACCAAGTATTGGGATTGTAACTAAAATTGATCTAGCTACTACCGAAAAGGAGATACAAATGACGGAAGCCAGTTTGCTAGCTGCGGGAGTCCAGACGGTTTTTCAATTATCAGCGTTGACCAATCAAGGAGTAGAGGACTTGTTATCATTTTTAAAGGAGGGTTAAGATGAAAATCTATACAAAGACTGGTGATAAAGGTGACACAAGTATTATTGGTGGTGAAAAAGTAAAAAAATGTGCCAATCGAGTGGTAGCATATGGGACAACAGATGAATTAAATTCTTATATTGGTGTGATTATTAGTCAGATGAAGAGTAGTCCTGATATAAAGAAAGATTTAATTGAGATTCAACAAATTTTGTTTGATTGCGGGACAGATATGGCAACACCAAACAGTTCAAAAGGCTATCGAACGGATGAGGTACCAACCAAATGGCTAGAAAGCTGTATTGATAAGTATGCAGTCTCACCGCCAGAAATTAAGGAATTTATTTTACCTGGAGGTGATCCGATCGCAAGCCAGTTACATGTTGCTCGAACGATTGCTCGCCGTGCAGAGCGGTATGTGGTTGCGACAAGTCTTGAAGAGGAAATAAATACAGATGTGCTAATATTTTTAAACAGGTTGTCGGATTATTTTTTTGCTGCTGCACGTCTTGTTAACTTCCGTGAAGGACGACCTGATATTAATTATCGCCGTAACAGTCAAGTGTTTTATAATTAATGAGCTCTAAAAAGAATATATAGAAAGTGTTCTAAATCAATGGTTGAAAGCGGTAATTATTTTTTGGGAAAATAATTCGTTAGCTGTTGTATTCTTTTTTTTGTTATGCTAATATGAATGTGTGATAAAGATTGTCTAAGGTTTTAAATAGATGGAAGTTTGGTGTAAATCCAACACGGTCCCGCCACTGTAATGAGCTTCGGCTTTAAGTCAGGTCTTTCTATTCTTAACCAGGTACTTACTGTTTCGTGGTAAAACAGAAGGTATGGTTGGCTTTTGAGCTAACTAAAGAATTGCCTATTGTTTTATTCAAGTGTGCCGACTGACAAGTTAAATTGAACGAATCAATTTATTATGAGTGCGTTACTAAGAGATGCAACAAGCTCTCAGCACATAGACGTGTGATAAAACATTAGGCAAAAGGAAATGACTTACTAAGAAGTAAGTCTTGGCACAATGACGTGCTCCTACTGCCTTTTTTATTTTGAATTTTTAAGTTTTAGTTGGCAATGACGCTACCTAAAAGGTCGAAACTGGTCTTTTTTAGGTAGCTTTTTGTATTTTTTCGGAGGTGGAAAGATGGAGCAATTAAATTTTAATACGCATATTTTTATTGGTAATGATGCTTTGGTTTGTTTGGGAGAGTATTCGAATGAGCGAATTTGCATAGTGACAGATAAATTTATGGTTGACTCTCACTTGATTGATTTTGTGACCAATCATATAAACGAGTCCAATATCTATGATGTGTTCACTGATATTGTGCCAGATCCGACGATAGATAACGTAGTGAGTGGGGTGGCAACATTAGCCAGCTTTAAGCCAACTCTCATGATCGCTTTTGGAGGTGGGTCAGCAATTGATGCAGCCAAAGCTATTAAGTTTTTTGGAATTAAGCTTGAAATCATCTCTGAATTAGCGATGATTGTCATTCCGACGACTAGTGGGACTGGTTCTGAGGTCACGAATTTTGCAGTTATTACTAATCCGAGTGTTGGGTTAAAATATCCGCTGGTGGATGAGCTATTGCAGCCTGATAAAGCAATTTTAGATGCTCGTTTAGTAAAAACGGTCCCACCCAAAATCACTGCTGATACAGGAATGGATGTGTTAACTCATGCACTTGAGGCTTATGTTTCAACAGGTGCCAACGACTTTTCTGATGCATTGGCTGAAAAAGCTGCTGAGTTGATTTTTAAGTATTTAGAACGAGCTTATAGAAACGGTGAAGATATGGAGGCACGGGAGAAAGTTCATTATGCTTCTTGTATTGCTGGTATGGCATTCAATCAGGCATCGTTAGGATTATGCCACGGTATTGCACACACGCTCGGAGGTAAATTACATATGCCTCATGGTAGAATTAATGGTGTATTGCTACCTAGTATTATTCAATTCAATGCGAATGAGAGTCAACGCGCACTTGATAAGTATGCTCAATTGGCTCGTAAACAAGGCTTAGCTAACTCTCATGGAAAAGTGGGAGTTCGTCATCTTGTTAATGAAGTGATTGATTTAAGACAAAAATTAGAAATGCCCGCTTCATTTTTAGAGGCCGGCTTTATCCGGGAAACATATCAATCAGAGTTGCACCAAGTTGAACAAGAGGCATTGTTAGATCCAACGACTCGTACCAATCCTGTTCAACCAACAAAGGAACAAGTTAAGCAAATTATTTTAAGTTTGTTTTGACAGTTATGAGGAAACTGGCTTATAATTCAAGCAGATAGTGGAAAGAAGGCGTTTAGATGAGTGATAAACAACGTTTAATTCAAGAGTATGTGCCGGGAAAACAAGTAACGATGGCTCATATTATCGCAAATCCAACGACCGATAGCTATGAAAAGTTGGGCATTCTGGCGACCAGTGGAGCTATTGGAATTTTAACGATTACTCCAAGCGAAGCGTCTATTATCGCAGTTGATATTGCTGCTAAAGCTGGAGATATTGAGATCGGGTTTGTTGATCGCTTTAGTGGTTCGGTGGTTATTACGGGCGACCTATCTTCTATTGAATCAGCTCTGAATGCTGTTGTAGAAGGGCTGAAGGCTATTTTGGGATTTTCTAGTACGGTGGTCACTAAAACATAGGTGTTTTTATTATAGTGAAATTTTTAATGGCAGGGAGTGGGTATCGTGAATGGAAGAATTATCATAGTTGATGATGAACCTCTAACGAGAGTAGACCTGAGAGACATGTTAGAATTGGCCAATTACGATGTAGTTGGCGAAGCAGCAGACGGCTTTGAGGCAATTGAGATGTGCAAGCGCGAACGTCCAGATTTAGTCATAATGGATGTGCAGATGCCATTGCTTGACGGTTTAAATGCCGGGAAGAAAATTATGAGTGAAAAATTAGTTAAGTCAATTTTAATGTTAACGGCTTATAGTGATGAGGTTAATCGTCAAAAGGCTATGGCGTTTGGTGCAGTAGGCTATTTAGTAAAACCCTTGGATGAGAAGTCTTTCATACCTATGGTTGAGATGGCAATAGCTAAAGGAAATGAAGTCAGCAAGTTAGAGCGAGATGTCAGTAACTTGTCAGAAAAATTAGAGCATCGAAAAATGATTGAAAAGGCAAAAGGAATCTTAATGTTCAATCACACGATCAATGAGGAAACAGCATATCAGCAAATTCGGAAGTTAAGTATGGACAAAAGGTGCCCAATGATTGATGTTGCCGAAATGATTGTGATTGCAAATGGTTGAGGATGATATCAGACGATTGTGCCATAAGTACTCAGAGTTTACAGCCACTGATATTGAAGAAATCATTAAAGAAGCGAAAAGTATTGAAAAGAGTATTCGTTATCAAAATGAAGATGTCTTTATTGATATTTTATCGGATGTGACAGATGAAGCAATAGTTGTTTATCATCGTCGTCCAGCGCTAAAAGAATCTATCTATCAAGAAACAGTTGTCGGTAAAGTAGCGAAACGTCTAAATGAGCCAGGGGTTTATCGTACCTTTGAAACGTCCTTAAATACTGAAGGGCTTTTGGCAAAAACACAGGAAAATCGTTTAATACGTCAAAAAGTCTTTCCCATTCGTAATAATCAACGAAACATTGGTGTGTTGATTATCGAAGCGCCTGTCAATGATCGAATGGAAGAGAGTTACTATTTACCAGATGAAGAAAAGTATCCTATAAAAAAAGGCCAGTCTAATCAGCCGATGATGTTTTATAAAACATTGATAAATAAATTAGATGAAGCAATTTTAATTTTTGATAATGAAGGCTATTTGATAATCAATAATGAGGTAGCAGAATCTTATTACTATCACTTTGGTTATATGGAAAAAATTCATGGTTTTCATTATGATAATTTATCCCTTGATACGTCTACTTTTGAGCAATTATTGTATTTAAGAAACGCAGAGAAATGGGACGAAGTAGCGGAAAAAGAAATCTTTTTTGGGGAAACTCATTTTAAGATGACGCGTTTTTTTGATGATGAGACTGAGATATTTAGCATGATTTTACATGATAAAACTGAAATTTATAATAAAGAGGTTGAAATTATTACAAAGTCGGTAGCTATTAAAGAAATTCATCACCGAGTTAAGAATAATCTCCAAAGTATTGTCTCTTTACTAAGAATTCAAAGTCGTCGAAGTGAAAGTGATGAGGTTAAGAAATTACTGCGGGAAAGTGAATCACGGATATTAGCAATTTCAACCGCTCATGAATTACTTTCTAAGCAGTTAGCTGACGACATATCTTTAGTTTCAGTACTAGACTTAACAATTAATAATGTTCACCGTTCATTTTTAGGAAGCAAGCAAATTGCGCTTGAAAAATACATTGATGACACGGTTTTTTTAGACAGTGATAAAACAGTCACGGTTGCGTTGATTGTTAATGAACTATTACAAAATAGTTTTGAACATGGGTTTGTTGAGGAGCATCCTCAGAATTTAATTCAAATTGAGGTAACTAAAATTGATGATGGGACTATTTCTGTAATTATTCAAGATAATGGAGTGGGCTATCAATCGAAGAAAGCCCATAAGAATAGTCTGGGGTTACAAATAGTCTCAAGTTATGTTAAGGAAAAATTACGAGGGAAGTTACATATTAAATCAAACAAATCCGGTACCACCACTCGCTTTTATTTTAAGCAGTGATAATTAAATACCAACAAACACTGCTGTTTGTTAAACTAAGCAAAGACGCTTAAATGAACTCCATTATTGATGATGGATCTATTTTAAGTGTCTTTTTATTTGAAAAAATGACGAAAGGAGGGGAATACATGTCTGAAGAAACGGTCTTGAGTGTTGGGATAGATTTGGGAACATCAACGACACAGATGATTATATCTAAGCTTTACATTCAAAACATGGCTTCAGCTTTTACAATTCCGCGAATTACGATTACAGATAAGCAGGTTGTCTTTAGAAGTGACATTATTTTTACACCAATGTTAGCTAGTAATTTGATTGATGTTGACGCGATTAAACTATTTGTGGAGACTCAATATAAAAATGCTGGAATTGACAAAAACGAGATTCAAATTGGGGCAGTAATTATTACTGGGGAAACAGCACGTAAAGAAAATTCTAGTAATGTTCTTCAAGCTCTGAGTGGTTTTGCTGGCGACTTTGTTGTTGCAACAGCAGGTCCTGATTTGGAAAGTATTATTGCTGGACGAGGAGCTGGGGCTCAGACTTACTCGAAAGAACATCACACCTCTGTAGTTAACCTAGATATTGGAGGTGGGACGACCAATTTGGCACTTTTTTATGATGATGAAATCTTTGATACAGGTTGCTTAGATATTGGAGGTCGCTTGATTAGAGTGGAATCAGCAACAAATACGATTACGTACATAGCGCCAAAAATAGCTTCAATCATTGATCAAGAATCACTGTCACTAAAAGTAGGGCAACAGGTTACTGTCGAAGAATTACTACCAATTGTTAAAATTATGGCGACTTTACTTGAAAATAGTGTTGGTATTGGTGAAGAAAGTCCCTATTATCGACAAATTATCACGAATAAAGGTCTTGAATCTAATCGGAAGATTAACGCTATTTCCTTTTCTGGCGGGGTTGCTGACTGTCTTGTTAAAGAGTTGCCTGTTGATGCATTCAGATATGGTGATATTGGGTTACTTTTAGGCTATGCAATTGCCCATTCTCGACTGGTAATCGACATTCCAGTAGTTAAGTCAGTTGAAACTATTCGAGCAACCGTTGTTGGAGCTGGCTCGCATACTGCCGAAATTAGTGGTAGTACGATAACTTACCGTCAAGAGGTATTGCCAATTAAAAATTTGCCCGTGCTCAAGCTGAGTACACAAGATGAAATGGGGACGAGTCAAGAAATGGCTTCAGCCATCATAAAAAAACTTCAATGGTACCAGTTAGAAACGGATTTTCAAGAAGTTGCTTTAGGGATAGAAGGAGAGATGAATCCGAGCTTTCAACGGGTCTTGGATTATGCTAATGCGATCGTCAGCGGGTTAGACGATATGATAGTGCGGCAAGCAACGTTAGTTATTAGTGTCCAGCAAGATATGGCAAAATCCTTAGGACAATGTTTGCATAGTTTATTGCCTAAGGACTATCCATTTGTTTGTATTGATAGTGTGCGAGTTGAGAATGGCGATTATCTTGATATTGGTCAACCAGTTGCTGCTGGGAGTGTCTTACCTGTTGTTGTGAAAACGTTAATTTTTAATTAGAGATCGTATCAGTGATTGCGGACTACTAACTTTAAGGAGGAAAAAAGAAGATGATTTTAAAAACTAAGCTTTTTGGAACGATGTATGAATTTAAATCAGTAAAAGAAGTCCTAGCCAAGGCAAATGAAGTGAAATCAGGGGATACCTTAGCGGGAGTTGCGGCTCGATCAGCTGAGGAAAGAGTGGCGGCAAAAGTTGTCCTTGCTCAGTTGCAGCTTCAAGATTTATTTAATAATCCAATGGTTCCTTATGAAACAGATGAAGTCACTCGGATTATTATTGATGATGTTAATAAACGTGCTTATGACAAAATCAAGCGTTGGACAGTTGAAGAGTTACGCGAGTATATTTTAGATTTCAAAACAACTGACTATGATATTAAGCAAATTGGGCGTGGGTTGACTGCTGAAATGGTTGCTGCTGTAACGAAGCTAATGTCGAATATGGATTTGATTTATGCGGCGCAGAAAATAAGAGTGATTAAAACAGCTAATACAACGATTGGCGAATCTGGTCGGTTATCGTGTCGGCTACAGCCTAATCATACAACGGATAATATTGATGGGATTATGGCCTCTGTTATGGAAGGACTATCATTCGGGATTGGTGATGCAGTTATTGGCCTAAATCCAGTTGATGATTCGACTGAGAGTGTCATGCGTATTCTAAATAAGTTTGAGGAATTTAAAGAAGAATGGGATATTCCCACTCAAACTTGTGTGTTAGCACACGTTAAAACTCAAATTGAAGCAATGAAAAAAGGAACGCCGACTGGTTTAGTCTTTCAATCAATTGCGGGTTCAGAAAAAGGTAATACGGCTTTCGGTTTTACAGGAGATGATATCGCAGAAGCTAAAGCGTTAGCATTGGAGACGGGGGCGGTTGTTGGTCCAAATGTGATGTATTTTGAAACGGGACAAGGCTCAGAATTATCTTCTGATGCTCATTTTGATACTGATCAAGTGACGATGGAAGCTCGGTGTTATGGTTTTGCCAAACGATATGATCCATTTATGGTAAATACAGTTGTTGGCTTTATTGGGCCTGAATATTTATATGATTCTAAACAAGTTATTCGTGCTGGCTTAGAAGATCATTTTATGGGTAAATTATCGGGGATTTCAATGGGAGTAGATGTGTGCTACACGAATCACATGAAAGCAGATCAAAATGATGCTGAAAATTTAGCCTCTCTTTTAGCATTAGCTAATGTTAACTTTGTTATGGGAATCCCTCATGCAGATGATATTATGCTGAATTATCAAACAACTGGTTTCCATGAGACCGCTACTTTGAGACATATGCTTAACAAACGACCAACTCGTGAATTTGAACATTGGTTAGAGAAAATGGGAATTATGGAAAATGGATGCTTAACTGATATCGCTGGTGATGCTTCAATTTTCTTAAAATAGTAAAGGGGGTTCAACATTAAAATGGTAGATGAAAAAAGCTTGAAAGCAATTATAGAAACGGTTTTAGCAGAAATGACTGTTCAGGAAAGTCAGGAATCTGGAATTACTGCCACGGCAGTTCAGGAAACGGTAAAGCAATCAACAGACGGGACGGCTAGTTGTGAAATTGAAGATGGGTATATACCAGATATTACAGAGGTTGATATCCGTAAACAATTTTTAGTTCCTAATGCTCATGATGAAGAAGGCTATTTACGTATGAAATCTTATACTCCGGCAAGACTAGGGCTATGGCGAGCAGGACCTCGTTATAAAACGCAGTCAATGCTTCGATTTAGAGCAGACCATGCTGCGGCTCAGGATGCGGTATTTTCTGATGTATCGGAAGAACTCGTCCAGGAAATGGGATTTATTTCAGTACAAACAAAGTGTCAAGATAAGGATGAATATGTTACTCGACCTGATTTAGGACGTCAATTTGATGAAGAAACACGTCAATTGATTAAGGAAAAAACGACGCATGGTGCAAAGGTTCAAATTGTGGTGGGAGATGGTCTAAGTTCAGCTGCAATTGAGGCTAATATCAGAGATGTACTCCCTGCAATCAAACAAGGATTGAAAATGTTTAATTTAGACTTTGATCTTACGATTTTTGTAAAATATTCTCGAGTAGGTGCAATGGACGAGATTGGTGAACTGACTGATGCGGATTGCGTATGCATGTTGATTGGCGAGCGACCAGGTCTAGTAACAGCTGAATCAATGAGCGCTTATCTGGCTTATAAACCGACTATTGGAATGCCAGAAGCAAATAGAACGGTTATCTCTAATATTCAAAAGGGTGGAACACCAGCTGTTGAAGCGGGTGCATATATCGCAGAAGTTATTAAGAATATTATCGAAAAGAAAAAATCAGGAATTGCACTAAAAGAGTCAGAATAACGAAAAGAACGTAGTTAAAGCTACTCATTGAAATAAGAGAAACAAGGAGGAAATGTAAATGATTAATGAGTCATTAGGTGCCAATGTTTTAAGTGCCAAAATCATTGCGAATGTAGATGCCGGGATGGCAAAAGCTTTAAATCTAGATCCCCAAAAGCATCGTAGTATTGGATTAATCACATCTGACTGCGATGATGTTACGTACGTTGCATTAGATGAAGCGACAAAAAAAGCCGCAGTTGACGTTGTTTATGCTCGTAGTATGTACGCAGGGGCGGACAACGCAAATACAAAATTGGCTGGGGAAGTCATTGGAATTATTGCAGGGCCAACGCCAGCGGAGGTAAAGAGTGGTTTAGACGTTGTGGTTTATGAGATAGAGAATAGCTCTGGATTTATCAGTGCAAATGAGGATAATAGTGTACCGTACTATGCGCAACTGATTTCTAGGACAGGTACTCATTTGTCGAAAGAAGCAGGAATTGCAGAAGGTGAGGCGTTAGCTTATTTGATTGCACCACCGTTAGAGGCTATGTATGGCTTGGATGCTGCAGTCAAAGCCGCAGATGTTAGTGTTGCCGCTTTTTATGGTCCTCCATCAGAAACGAACTTTGGTGGCGGTTTGTTGACTGGCAGCCAATCAGCTTGTAAAGCGGCTTGTGATGCTTTTGCACAAGCTGTAGCACTTGTTGCCGCTAATCCCAAAATGTACTAGGGGGAACATCAAGAGGAAAGGAGGCTGAAATTTTGGCAATTCAAGCACTGGGGTTAATCGAAGTAAAAGGCTTTTTAGGTGCAATTGCAGCGACTGATGTGGCGTTAAAAACGGCAGAGGTTGAACTGATAAATGCTGAGAAAATTCGCGGTGGTTTGACTACCATTCAATTGTCTGGGGATGTTGCGGCTGTTAAAGTTGCCGTTGAATCGGGTGCGATCGCGGCTCGCAATTTAAATTGTCTTCTTTCAAGTCACGTTATTCCACGCTTATCAGTAGAGGCTGCTCAAATGGTCAGTAAGAGTGGTCATCAGCAAAAAGAAGTGGCTAGTTTAGAGAATCAGGTGCAAGACGAGGTAGTGTTAGAATCTACAGAGCCTGATAATCAAGAAAAGCTGAATTCGACAGTGGAGACGGCTGTAGCAGAAGAAATTAGTCATGACGTCAAGTTGAAGGAAGTTAAGAAGCGATCTAAGAAAAAAGAGTCACCACAGAAAAAGAAATAAAGGAGGGCTGAAATTTGGTTAAACTAGCAGATAAAGATTTGCTGTCTATTCAGGAAGTGCGAGATCTTTTAGTAGAGGCCAATCTGGCTCAAAAGGAACTTGCAACATTCTCTCAAGAGAAAATTGATACAATTTGTCAGGCAATGTCAGATGTCGCATATGATAATAGAGTGAAACTAGCAAAAATGGCTCGAGATGAGACTGGTTTTGGGATTTGGCAAGATAAAGTAGTGAAAAATTCTTTTGCGGCTCGATCTGTTTGGCAAGCAATTAGACAGATGAAAACAGTGGGGGTCATTTCAGAAGACCCAATGAATAAAATTACTAATGTAGCGGTACCCGTAGGGATTGTGGCTGGCTTAATACCTTCTACCAATCCTACTTCTACAGTTATTTACAAAGCGCTGATTGCTATTAAAGCTGGAAACAGTATTGTTTTTTCACCTCATCCAAACGCTCTCACGAGTATACTCGAAACGGTCAAATTATTAAGAGAAGCAGCTGTTAAAGCAGGATGTCCTGCAGGAGCAATTAGTGTCATGAATACACCAACTATTCAAGGGACAGATGAGTTGATGAAGCACCGCTTGACAAACCTAATTTTAGCGACGGGTGGTTCCGCTATGGTTAAGGCAGCTTATTCATCTGGCACGCCAGCAATTGGTGTTGGACCAGGTAATGGGCCAGCTTTTATCGAGCGGACTGCCAACATTCCGCTGGCGGTTAAGCATATTATGGATTCAAAAACATTTGATAATGGGACAATTTGTGCCTCAGAACAATCAGTCGTAGTTGAAGAAGTTAGTAAAGAAAAAGTCATGCGAGAATTTAAGAAGAATGGCGCTTACTTTTTATCAAAAGAAGAAGCGGCCATTTTAGAGAAATTCATTATGAGGGCGAACGGCTCGATGAATCCACAAATAGTTGGAAAATCAGTTCAAGCCATTGCTGAATTGACCGGTTTGAATATTCCTAAAGGGATTCGAGTATTGATTGCAGAGGAAGCTCGTGTGGGAGCCAAAATCCCTTATTCTCGTGAAAAATTAGCCCCTATTTTAGCTTTTTATACGACGAAAGACTGGGAGGAAGCATGCCATTTGAGTATTGATATTCTCAATCATGAAGGAGCTGGTCACACGATGATTATCCACACTGAAGATGAAGAAGTCGTGAAAGAATTTGGTTTGAAAAAACCAGTTTCTCGTTTGTTAGTTAACACGGGAGGTGCTTTAGGCGGTATTGGGGCATCTACAAATCTAATGCCTGCGTTGACCTTGGGGTGTGGAGCTGTGGGGGGAAGTTCAACTTCAGATAACATCGGCCCAGAAAATCTTTTCAATGTTAGACGTGTGGCCTATGGTGTGAGAGAGTTGGAGGAGCTGAGAGGTGACGATGCTCACATGGTTGATGAAAAAAGTGTTGTATCAGGGCGAGGCAGTAATGATGAGATGATCTCACAAATTGTTGAAGCAGTTTTAGCAAAAATGAATTAAGGGTTTTAGAGAATTAAAACATAAAAACAAACATAAATTAGGAGGAATATTATTATGAACGCAAATGCATTAGGAATGATTGAAACTAAAGGGTTAGTAGCAGCTATAGAAGCAGCAGATGCAATGGTTAAAGCAGCTAATGTGACACTAATTGGGAAAGAACAGGTTGGTGGTGGATTAGTTACTGTCATGGTTCGTGGAGATGTTGGGGCTGTTAAGGCAGCGACAGATGCTGGTGCTGCGGCAGCTGAGCGTGTGGGAGATTTATTGTCAGTTCATGTCATTCCACGCCCTCATTCAGAAGTTGATGATATTTTACCAAAAATGATCGAAAAATAATGAGTATCAGATAATAGTGCAGGGGTATCTTTCATAGGATACCCTTGCGATTTAAGAAAAGGATGTGAGGTCATGGCAGTCTTAACTGAATCTATGGTTCGACAACTGTTACGGACACAGCCAATGACAGAATTAAGCATCGAACCAAAAACGATCTTGACACCATCAGCTAAAAGTTTCTTAAATGAGCGTGGTATTACCTTGAATATGAAAGATGAGCAAGGTGAGTCGATGCTATCTAGCAAAGAGACTGTGAATACAGCGAATTCAAGTCCTAAAATTGATATAGATAATGCAAGATTAGTAAAAATTAAGTGGCAGATATTTAAAGTGGAGATGGTTAAGGTACAGCGTGAGGCCGCAGTAAGTAATGCTAGCAAACTAGTAAAAAAATTGTCGCTTGCTTTGACTGCTGTGGACCAGATAATTATTAGTTGTGAGACATCCAAAGTGATTAAACTGACTGTCTTGGCAGATACTACGCTACCTTTTTTAGAAAAGACAGAAATAACGTATGAACTATCAGAATTATCATTAAATCTTGCGAGTTTGAAGTACCGTGCACAAGAATTAGAAATTTTCATGAATCAATTTATTACTGATAGATTTGGGAATACGACAAGAAGTGATTTACAAGAAGCTTGTCGATGTTTGTCAGCCTATTTGAACGAATTAGAAGAGTAATAAAAAAGAGGCATTGCGCTAAAAGGAGGGATAGTTAAATGAATGAAGCAATATTAGAACAAATTGTTAGTGAAGTTGTGTCAAGGTTAAAACCGAATCTCGAGTTTGAAGTAGAAGCAAGTGGCCGTCATGTTCATCTGGATCGTAAGACAATTGATGCGTTATTTGGTGAAGGTTATCAATTGACTAAAGTAAAGGACCTATCACAGCCTGGTCAATTTGCGTGCAAGGAACGTATTACTTTAGTAGGTCCGAAATCTGCTATTCATAATGTCAGTATTTTAGGACCTGAAAGAAGTCAATCACAAGTTGAGATTTCTGCAACGGATGCTCTTTCATTAGGGATTAGAGTTCCAGTTAGAGAGAGTGGAAATATTGCTAATACTCCGGGAATACTACTTTTAAATGGAAGTCAGTCGGTTCAGCTTTGTCAAGGTTTAATCGTTGCTAAACGTCATGTTCATATGACAGAAGAAGATGCACTTTCAGCAAATGTTACTCAAGGTGAGATCGTACAAGTCAAAGTAAGAGGAAGTAGACCTCTAATTTTTGATGATGTTGTGATTCGCGTAAGCCCAAAGTTTGCAACCTTTATGCATATTGATTATGATGAGGCCAATGCTTGCGGCTTTTCAAAAGGGATTCGAGGAACAATCATCAAAAGGGATCAAGGCCATGAATGAGTTTGAACAACTAGTAGCATTTATTACTGATAAGGTCATTAAAAAAATAGAAATGTTGGAAAATGAAGAACAGTCAGGTAAGACCAGCATTTTTGTGATAGGCCAGCCATCGACTAGACTTGTGCAAATGTTAACGGAATCAGGGTATCAGCTTGTTTCAAAACTATCTCAAGGGACTGCACTTTGCGTGGCTGAGTTATCAGTTGAACGGCTGTCTAGAGTCGCACAAATGACACCCAGAGATGCTGAAGAAGAAGTAATTTTGGCACAAATGATGGCAAAAAGAGAGGTTTTTGTTAGTCACTCAGGTCGAGAATATGGTAGGGAATTGGTTAGCTACCCTTATTCAATAAGGAAGCAAATTAATGAATATGAAGAAGTTTGGCAACGATATGGTGCTATTTTTTTACGAGATTTTAAGGAGCAAGGGTCTCAAAAAGTGCTTTCTGTCACTCAATTACAGCAATTAATGATTGAAGGAAGTACAATTATTACAGTGAAAGAGGAAACTATCATTACCCCTCTAGCAAAAGATTTTCTTAAAGAGCATCAACTAACTTTAATAAAAAAATGAAAAGAGGCGTCGTTATGTTAATTGGAACAGTCTCAGGTAGCCTTTGGGCAACGCGTAAAAATGATAGATTAAATGGGTTAAAATTTCTACTTGTAGAAATTGAGCAAACTCAGAATCAAGATGGCAAAGTATTAGTGGCTGCAGATAATGCTGGGGCAGGATTTGGTGACCAAGTGTTAGTGACCACCGGTAGTTCAGCTCGCGTTGCACTTGAAGATGACACAATACCAGTTGATGCGACTATTGTGGGAATTATTGATTCTGTCGAGCGATCAAATTAGCATGGCACATCCTATAAGAGTATTCGAAGGAGGTAAATAATTATTATGGGCATAAATGAAATTATCATGTATATCATTGTTATCTTTATGGTGATTGGTGGTGTTGACTATTGTTTAGGAAATAAATTTGGGTTAGGCAATCAGTTTGAAGAAGGTATTATGGCTATGGGATCATTAGCACTATCAATGGTGGGGATTATTACCCTTGCTCCTGTTTTAGCTTCAATTTTGAAACCGGTTGTTGTACCTCTTTATACAGCATTAGGTGCCGATCCAGCAATGTTTGCGACAACTATTTTGGCGAATGATATGGGTGGGTTTCCGTTAGCTATTGAAATGGCTCAAACACCAGAAGCTGGGTTGTTTGCAGGAACAATTTTAGGTGCGATGATGGGGCCGACAATCGTTTTTACGATTCCTGTAGCATTAGGAATTATTGAAAAGAAAGATCATCAATTTTTGGCAACAGGAGTATTATCTGGAATGATTACTATTCCGATTGGTGCATTTGTTGGTGGCTTGGTTGCTGGTTTTGATGTTGTGATGATTTTGAAAAATCTTGTACCAATTGTGATTGTTGCAGCGTTGATTATGTTAGGATTATGGTTTATTCCAGATGGAATGATTAAAGGTTTTACTATTTTTGGTAAAGGTGTGGTAATTGTTGCCATATTTGGTTTAGTTGTTGGAGCAATTGAACAATTAGTTGGCATTACGCTGATTAAAGGGACTGCTCCAGTCACAGATGGGATTGAAACGGTTGGTGGTATAGCGCTGACTTTAGCCGGTGCCTTTGTTTTAGTAGAAGTAATTACCCGTGTCTTTAAGAAACCGTTAATGGGACTGGGAAAAGTCTTAGATATGAATGAAACAGCCGCCGCAGGCCTGATTGCAACAATGGCTAATAGCATTCCGATGTTTCAAATGATGAAGGATATGGATGATCGCGGTAAAATTATTAACGTGGCTTTTGCAGTTTCAGCAGCATTTGTATTGGGAGATCATCTAGGTTTTACAGCAGGAGTTGCTCGCGATATGATTTTTCCTATGATTGTTGGTAAGTTAGTAGGTGGCTTAACAGCTATTTTTGTAGCTATGTTTATGTCTAATCGTTTAGCAAAAAAAGGTGAGGTTGTGACAAAATGATTGAAAATAACCAAAAAGAATTGATTGAAAAGATGGTCAGAAGTGTGTTATTAGAAAAGTTGGGATCATTATCTGATTATACAAAAACAGTTGATCCAAGTGGTGTTTTGGCGGTTAAGTTGCCAACATTGCAAGTTTCCGAGGAGGACCGTTTAGACACTGGTAATTCAAGTGATCGTGTTTACTGTAAAGATTTAGTTACGTTAGAGGAAAGTCCGCGATTAGGTTGTGGCCTAATGGTGATGAAAGATACCACGTTTGATTGGACACTTGAGTATGATGAAGTTGATTATATTATTGACGGAACCCTTAGCGTTTTAATCGAAGGGCGTCGAATTTCTGCAGGGCCTGGTGAGATAATTTTTATCCCTAAGAGTTCAAGTATTAAATTTTCAGTTGAAGGTGATGCCCGATTTATTTATGTCACATACCCGGCCGATTGGGCTTCTCAATAATAAGTGGAGGGAAGATGAACGATGGTCAATTTGAATCATGCCAATACTTTGTTGAGAGACTTTAATGAGCTTGCGAATTCTAAGTCATGTCGTTTTTTTGATAAAGGAGAAGAATTAAAAATTGGAATTGATCTTGGAACATCATCAATCGTATTGGCGGTACTTGATCAAGCGGATAATCCTGTTTATGGAAGTTTTGAATTTGCTGAGGTTATTCGAGATGGTTTGGTTGTTAATTATTTAGAGGCAGTTCAGATTGTCTCTCGCCTTGCTAAAGAGGCTGAGGCTATTCTTGGAGTTCCTCTTAAAAAAGCGGCAACCGCTATTCCGCCTGGGACAATTGGCAATGATAAGAAAATTGTGTCCAATGTCTTGGAATCTGCTGGGTTAGAAGTTACTCGAGTTATTGATGAGCCCGTTGCTGCAGCTTGTTTGCTCGAAATGTCTCATGGTGGAGTGATTGATGTTGGAGGAGGAACAACGGGGATTAGCTTAATTGAAAATAATCAAGTGATTTTATCATTGGATGAACCAACAGGTGGGACTCACATGAGTTTGGTTTTAGCAGGGCATTACCGAATTAGTTTTCAAGAGGCGGAATTATTGAAACGTGATAAAAAAGCGGAAAAAACAAACTTTATTATTGTTAGACCTGTGATTCATAAAATGGCCGAGATTACTAAAGAGATATTGAACCAACATTCAATCGAACCGTTGTATGTAGTTGGTGGGGCTAGCTTTTTTGAAGATTTTGCTTCAACGTTTTCCAGTTACTTGGGTATATCGGTTATCAGACCAGATTTCCCTCAATTTGTAACGCCTTTAGGAATTGCTAAAGCGAGTGGTATACAGAATAAATAGTTTTATATGGGATTGGACTTGGTTGAAAGTAGCAGTGGCAAATGACGTGTTTCTGCTTATGTTGTAACGGTATCATAAGCTTGACGCATTATTGTCATGGTTTTCGTGCTATATAGCGTCCACTACATCTACATCCTATGTTAAGGAAAGAGATGCTGTTTGTCGCATCATTTTTTAGATCTAAATAGGTAGTCGAATGGTTATTTTATTTTACTAATTATAAATAAAAATTGACATATCTTTTTTTTGTAGTATACTTTTTAAAAATAGTTAAATAGTGACGCTTTGATGAGAAGAGTAACTTTGAAGGTTAAGAAAGAGAACCCGGTACGGTGAGAAAGGGGCTTAACAGAAAGAGTGAAGATGAGCTCTGAGCAACCATGAGGTTCACGCCTTTTGGTCGGTAGCAACCGTTATCTTGCCGAGTTTCAACTGGAACTGTCGAGATGTTATTTGTGAGAGTAACATGAATAAGGGTGGTAACGCGAAATCAATTCGCCCCTTTGTATTTACGCATAGAGCGTAGTGCAAAGGGGCTTTTTTGTGTTGAAACGGAAAGGAGCAACTGATAGTTACGAATTATCGAGCATCACTAAATCAATTAGAAAAAGGAGAAATTAATTATGGCAGAGGTAGAAAGTTTTACACTGGATCACAACAAGGTGATTGCCCCTTATGTTCGGGTGATTGCGACTGAGGAAGGTCCAAAAGGAGATATTATCACAAATTATGATTTACGTTTTGTACAACCGAATAAGGCTGAGATTCCGACAGGTGCGATTCATACTTTTGAGCATATTTTGGCAGCGTCGCTTCGAGATCGATTGACGGGCATTATTGATGTTTCACCATTTGGCTGCCGTACTGGTTTTCATTTAATTGTGTGGGGAGAGCATTCAGCAACAGATGTTGCAATTGCATTGAAAGAGACTTTGACAGAAATTGTTGAGGAAATCGAATGGGCGGATGTTCAGGGGACAGATGCCAAGAGTTGTGGAAACTATAAGGATCATTCGTTGTTTGGTGCAAAAGAATGGGCAAAGTTAATTTTAGAACAAGGAATTAGCGATCTACCATTTGAACGTCACACTGTTTAGGAGTGATTGCGATGGCTTTTTCTGAACTGCAAGATAAATTAGTTTTAATTGTGGGTGGTGCTCAGGGAATTGGTGCTTCTATTCGAAAAACATTCATAACAAAAGGAGCAAAGGTTATTGATGCCGATATTCAGTATAGAGCGGGCTTGAGTCAGGCCTCTGATGGCAGTTATGAGATATATGTGGATGTTTCAGTGGAGGGTTCTGTGGTTGTTTTAGTAGAAACATTAAAGCAGTCTTCAATGATACCAGATATCTTTATAGACGCTGCTGGGATTTCTACTATGGATTTTTTGACAGAAAGTCAAACAGTTGATTTTGATAGAGTCTTTGCGATTAATACTCGTGGTGCGTATCTGTTATGTAAATATATTGTTACCGAAATGAAAGCAGCTAAAAAAGCTGGAAGAGTTATCTTAATTGCTTCTCAGGCTGGTAAAAATGGTTATCGAGGAATGTCGGCATATGTCGCATCAAAGCATGCTGTTTTGGGATTAACTAAAACATTGGCGATTGAAGTAGCTCAAGATGGTATTTTAGTTAATGCCGTTTGTCCAGGGATTATTGAGACTGAGATGAAGTGGCGAGAGCGGATAGAAGGAGCCCAACTACGAGATATGACACCAGCTGAAATCCTTGCAGAAGATCGCTCTCAAGTTCCGCTAGGCCGAACGGGTCAGCCAGAAGATGTTGCAAATGTGGTATTATTTTTAGCTAGTTCATTGGCTAGTTATTTGACAGGGCAGGCGATTAATGTGACTGGTGGTATGACCATGCACTAGAAAGAAGGGAAATGTATGAAAAAGAGACTTTTCGGGATATTAGTCTTAGGCTTAATTGGTTTAACTGCTTGCGATACATCGGCAAAGGAGCAAAAAGTAGAAGAAGCATCTAGTAAAAAAAGTAAAGTAATTATTGGAGCAGTAGGTGGTGATGCAGAAATTTGGTCATTTATTGCTGAGTCTAAATTGGCAGAGAAAGCTGGTCTGGAAATTGAGGTAAAAGAGATTGATGGTGGACCGTTGATAAATACTGCAACAGTTGAAAAACAAGTGGATGTCAATGCCTTTCAATCCTTGGGTTATTTAGTTAGTTTTAATAAAGAGCATCAAAATGAGTTGTTGGTACCAATTGCAACAACCTATATCGAACCTATGGGTATATACTCGGATACCTACAAATCGATTGCTGAAGTTAAAGAAGGAACTGTCGTGGCTCTTGCAGATAATCCTGCGAATACGGCTCGTGGATTAAGATTATTAGAAGCTTCAGGATTAATTAAGTTGTCTGAAGCGTTTGATAATGGGACAGGCACACCATCTGATATAATCGAGAATCCTAAAAATCTAGAATTTAAATTAATTGATGACACGACTGGTCCGCGGATTCTGCAAGATGTTGGCTTAGCATTAATCAGTAATACTGTTGCTTTTGATGGCGGATTGAATGTCTTAGAAGATGCGATTTTTAAAGAGGAAGTGGATGACAATACTCAATCAAGTATTAATGTCTTAGCTGTCAGAGAGGATCGGCAAAATGATAAAAATCTACAAAAACTTGGAGCGTTGTTCCACAGCCAAGAGGCTAAAGATTATATAAAGAATAATTTTGGTGGAACCAAAATTGATGTTCAAGAGGAGATTAAACCGTTATGGGAGGCCGTCCAATGAAAATCGCTATAGCTGCTGCGATGTGGGAAGAGTTGGCGCCATTTCGTATCCATTATCAAGTAGAAACACTTTTTTCTCGAGGGAAAACTAAGATTGAAGAGGTGAAACATTCAGATAGCTCTCAACTTTTATTAGTTGAGACCGGGATTGGCAAAGTGAATGCCGCGAGTGCGACATCACTATTATGTGAGCAATTTTCTCCAGATATCATCATTAATACTGGTTCAGCAGGTGCATTTTCAATTGACTTATCAATTGGAGATGTTGTAGTTGGGACTGAGTATCGCTATAGCGATGTTGATGCAACTGGCTTTTCCTATGAGCTAGGGCAAGTTCCACAAATGCCTTCTAGCTATGCTGTTGAGTCTAAATGGACGACTTTGATTGAAGCGGTTCTTTTATCAGCTAATTATCAGGTTATTCATGGCTTGGTAGTGACTGCTGATTCGTTTATGAGTAATATAGAACAAGTTAGGCAGATTAAGCAGGCTTTTTCGACTGCATTGGCTTCGGACATGGAAGGGACTGCAATCGCTCAAATTGCTAGTTTTTATGAGATTCCCGTTTTGAATATTCGAGGGATTTCGGATATTGCTGGTGAGTCGGCGGCTGAAGCGTTTGATGAGAATATTGAGCTAGCTGCTGCTCATGCTTTTGAACAAACAACTGCAGTGGTTGCTAGCTTAACAGCTAAGTCATAAATAGTGTATAAAAAATAATCATGTGCCATTATGGACATGGTTGTTTTTTCTGTTACTCCAACTTTAGGTGAAAATCATGTATAATAAAGTCTTAATCCAGCAAACTGTTTGACAGTGATTTTTTAGAAAGGGCGAAGTCTATGAACATTCAACAACTTAAATATATGGATTCAATCGTTAGATATGGCACAATAAATGAAGCAGCAGTGGCTCCGTCCACTATTTCCACTGCTATTAAAGAACTGGAAGAGGAGATTGATTTAGTTATTTTTTCGCGCTCAAAGCGTGGTATGAAGCCGACAGAGGAAGGCGCAGAATTTATTGAATATGGCCGTCAAGTTTTGGCTCAATTAACTATAATTGAGGAGACTTATGTGAATCGTAAAACTAGAAAAAAACGTTTTTCGGTTTCTAGTCAACATTATGATTTTGCATCAGAAGCCTTTGCAAAATTAATAGAGCAATCAACAAGTGACAGCTTTTCGTATTGTTTTTTAGAAACAGATACAAAAAAGGTAATTGAAGATGTGGCTAATAATATTAGTGAAATGGGCATTGTTTATATCAGCGAATTTAATTCTGAGGTTCTTTATCGGTTATTTGAACGGGAAAATCTGGTGCCTACTAGCTTATTAGACTTTCAACCGCATGTGTATGTGGGGAAAAAACATCCCTTGGCGACTCAGAGGCTAGTGACTTATCAGCAACTAAGTGAGTTTCCGGCTATTACATTTGAGCAAGCGGAAGATACAGGAACTCAATTCTCAGAAGAGCCTCTTGAACTGCAAAACCATTCGAAAAAAGTGATTGTAAGTGATCGCACCAGTGCGATTAATATTCTAATTGGATCTACTAGTTATTTAACTGGCTCTGGCATAATGAGTAGTCCGATTACTAGAGATGTTCTTGTTTCTATCCCTATTGATAGTATTCAACAGCATCAAATTGTCTGGATTCAAAAACGAGAGGGACGTTTATCTGAACTAGGAGAAAGGTATGTCGGACTGCTTGAGAATACATTAAAGGTAAGAGATCAAGCTTCAAAAATTTAAAGTAATTCTTACTTTTACGAAGCAGACTAAGTTACTGTTCAGACTTAGTCTATGTGAACAGATGATGAGTAAAAAATAGTTAAGTTTTTTTATGAAGGTTGACATAGTAACGCATCAAATCCATTTTTCTAAATGTTGATTTGATGCGCTTAATTTTGAGTATAACTAATAAAAATGCTATATGAGAAGAGGCATCCTGATCGATTACATAAAGGTAAAAATATCTGGAATAAGGTGAGTCTTACTAGCAACATGTTTTTAGTAATGAGTGTATCCGCTACACTTTCTTCCAATTGGGCAACTTAAAGCTCTTCTAATTTAGATAATTGTACTTTAGAATTGGCAATCCAACCAACTTGAATTAGCTCATCAACTTTTAGTGGAATCGAGACGATGGTTGTGCCATTTAAGTCAGTACTCAAAATTTCTGTCTAGATTGTGTAGCCATTTAAGCCGATTAAAAGGTTAAATAGTGTAGCTCGATCACTTACGCGAATAGTTTTCGAATGACTAAGGGTGTTTAGTATTTCATCAGAATAGTAAAAAGAATTGTAGACACCTTGATCGAATGAGAGGTAGGGATATTCTTCAAGATCATTTAAGGTGACAACTGGTTGCTTGGCAAGAGGATTGTCGCCATTAATAAAAATATGAGGAGTGGCATCAAACTAAGCGAGAAAGAGTAGCTGATTGTCCTTTAACAATCTATCAATTATTTTCTGATTAAAATCATTCTTATATAAAATTCCAATCTCACTTCTCTGATTTTTAACATCGTCAATAATTTCATGGGTTTTTGTTTCACGTAATGTGAATTCGTATTCATCTCCACCAACATTTTTGATTAAGTCAACAAAAGCGTTAACTGCAAAAGCATAATGCTGAGTAGAAATTGAAAAAAGTGATTTTGCTGGTTTTTTGTTCATGTATCGTTGTTCTAGTAATTCGCTCTGTTCAACAATTTGCCGAGCGTAGCTAAGAAATTCAATACCATCAATTGTTAAAGAAATACCGGTACTTGTGCGAATAAACAGTTCGATACCGATTTCCTTCTCTAGTTCCTTAATAGCAGTAGACAGGGTTGATTGAGAGATATAAAGTTGTTTCGCAGCTTTGTTAAATGATCCAGCGTGAACAACTTCAATCATATAGCGTAATTGCTTTAGTTTAATACGTAATGCCTCCTTAAGTGTTGATTACTATTAGTATAACAAATGACTATCGATCTGAAAGTAAAAAGTGAGTATCGCCAGATTTTCCTAGCGATACTCACAGAATAGTTAAGATAAAATTGTTCGATCAATTTCGTTTTCATCCTTAGCAACAAGCAAGGCAACGGTTGTGTCACCGGCGACATTTGAGACGGTTCTAAACATTCCTGAAAACCAATCAATTCCCGCCAGAAGTGCAATCCCTTCAACGGGAATTCCCATACTAGGTACGACAATTGCCAAAGCGACCAACCCACCACCAGGTACGACAACGGTTCCCAAAGTTGCCAGAGTTGATAAGACAACGATGCTGATAATTGCTGATAAGTTAGTTGTAAGTCCATAAACTTGGCTTAAGGTGATACATGCTACGGCTAAGAATGTTGCTAGACCATTACTATTTAAAGCAAGGCCAAGAGGAAGAACGAGCTTGGTGATTTTTTTTGAGATACCAAGCTGGCTTTCAGCATCTTCCATTTCAATTGGTAAGGCAATTGCTGAACTAGTTGTTGTAAATGCAACAAGTAAGATTCGTTTCATACGAGTAAAAATGAGCATTGGGGAAACTTTGACGTAAATTCCAACAAAGATGAACCATATTATTAGAAAAACAGCAGTTGCGAGACCAAGAGTTAGTAGAAATTTTCCAAGGGGGAAAATAACCTTGAAGCCAACTGTGCCAGCTACCCAAGCAATTAGTGAAAAGACGCCAAATGGAGCAAGAGACATGACAAAGGTTACCATTTGAATGATGACTTTATTGAATTCTTTTAAAGGTCCGAGTAGTTTAGATTGGCCTTGTTCTTTTTGAATAAAGCTGAGAGCAACACCGAAAAGAACAGCGAAAACAATGACTTGAATCATGTTAGCGTCAGCCATCGATTTGATGATGTTGGTTGGGAAAAAATCAATAATCATTTCATCGATGCGTGTATTTGGTGCGGTAATGACATCACTCGTTTGTTTCCCAAGAGAGAGACCTTTACCAGGATTAATTAATAAGGAAAAAATGATGCCAACTGCGGAAGCTATGACTGTGGAGAGCATGAACCATGCCAAGCTTTTTAAGCCTAATTTCCCTAGGTCCTTAGGTGACAAACTCCCAACGGCTTCAATGACGGCTCCCATAACTAACAAGACAACTGACATTTGAATAAGACGTAAGAATATGTCTCCAATTATTTTTATGGGGGCGATCGACTCACCAACAGAAAGACCGACTATTAATCCGGCGACTAACATAACCATGATTTGATTGGTGGTACCCAATCCTTTCCAAAACTTCATGCAAAACATCCTCTCGATTTATCTTTATAATTCCTATTAAATAACTAAAGGGGGGGCCGTTTTGATTATTTTACGGGATGTATATGTGTTATTATATATCAGGCTGTATCTAAGGAAAAGAATTCCTGATCGCTAGATTAAAATAATAGCATGAAACGTTTTCAAGGGGATATAAGTGAAAGTGACAAAGAAAAAATGAGAATTGTTCAAAATGACCAAAATAACAAAAAGTTTGTAAAATAATGTTCAAAATGTTGCACAAACTTTTTACAGATTAAGGAACAGTGGGAGTTTAGCGGTATTTATATGTGAAAATCGGTTTAGTCATAATGGCTAAAGAGAGAGTTATTTTTTAGTGTAATTAACTAATGCTTACTTTCTGTAAAAGGCTTACACTTTAGTTGTAAATCAAATTAACGTGTCTTTATTTCTATTTAAAACCTATAATACTTAGAGAGGGCTTAGCTTTCAGCAAGAGTAGCTGAGAGGACTAATTAACTTCTTTCAATTATTTTGCTTAACAAATGGAATTATATCGGTGACTTTTTACAGGTTGATAAAATAGAAGTAAAACACGTGGACTATCAAGAAGGAGTGAACCAAATGAACGATTTAAGCACAGTAGTCGAAGAGCATGTGGCATGGTTATCAGGTATTGGAGCAGACCCTACTGGTGGAACAACGCGCTTATTATATGATAAGAATTGGCAAATTGCTCAAAAAGGTCTAAAAGAAAAATTTGAAAGTATTGGGTTGACGGCTACTTTTGACGCAGTTGGCAACTTGTTTGGCCGAGTTGAGGGCAGTAAATATCCGATGGAAACAATCATGACCGGCTCACATGTCGATACTGTTGTTAACGGTGGAGCTTTAGACGGCCAATTTGGGATTTTAGCCTCTTACTTAGCGGTTAAGTATTTGACTGAAACATATGGTCAGCCTTTGCGAAGCTTAGAAGTTATTTCAATGGCTGAGGAAGAAGGCAGTCGTTTCCCTTATGCTTTCTGGGGAAGTAAGAATATCTGGGGAATCGCCAATAAAGATGATGTGATTGAAGCTACTGATGCGAATGGAGTTAAGTTTGTCGATGCGATGAATGAGGCAGGCTTTGGTTTCAGAGCAGATGACGATGTACTTAGGAAAGACATTAAAGCGTTTGTTGAGATTCACATCGAACAAGGATCAGTTTTGGAAAAAACTGGTAAGCAAGTTGGTGTTGTAACAAGTATTGTGGGGCAAAAGCGCTATAACATTACGTTAAACGGTGAATCGAATCATGCTGGAACAACGCCGATGAGTTACCGTAAAGATACAGTTTATGGGATGAGCAAGATGATTAATCAATCTATCGATAAGGCTCGCAAGGTTGGAGATCCATTAGTTCTTACTTTTGGTCATGTAGAAGTACAACCAAATACGGTCAATGTTGTACCAGGTCATACGATTTTTACGATGGATTGCCGACATACTGATGCAACTGAATTGGCTAGTTTTACAGCAGAAATCGAAGCTGACATGAAACGAATTGCCGACGAACTTGGGCTTGAAATTGAGATTGATAATTGGATGGATGAAGCGCCAACACCTATGTCTAAAGAGATTGTCGACGTGTTAGAAGCAGCTTGTTCGGAAGCAAAATTGAACTTCCAAGTCATGCATAGTGGTGCAGGGCATGATTCGCAAATTTTTGCTGTAAATGTGCCAACAGCTATGTTGTTTGTGCCAAGTATTGGAGGGATTAGTCATAATCCGGCTGAAGCAACTAAAACAGAAGATTTAGTTGAAGGTGTTAAAGCATTAATTGCCTCATTATACAAGTTAGCTTACGAAGATTAGAGAGCGAGGGAGAAATAGATGGAGAATGTTAACACTACCCAAAAAGGGTTACAGTATTGGCAAAAAGTGATTGTTATGTTGTGTTTAGGATGGGTGACGATTTGGATATACCGTTCAGCATTGACGCCACTTTTTCCAGAAATAAAAGCAACAATAGGTGAGTATTCAAATGCTCAAATGGGATTGATTTCGAGTTGTTATTTCTTTGGCTATACAGGTATGCAAATTCCAGCGGGGATTTTAGTTGATAAGTTAGGTAAAAAGACCGTCTTAATACCTGGTTTCTTATTATTTGCAGTAGCAGCCTTCTTTATTTCAACTGCAACATCAATTACCTCAATTTATATTGGGAGTGTTTTAGCGGGTATTGGTTGTGGGTCTTACTACGGAGCGGCTTACTCACTTTCTTCTGAAAGCATTCCGGCAGAGCGGCGTGGTCTTTCAACTGCGATTATCAACAGTGGTTCTGCTGTAGGTATGGGCTTTGGGTTGATCGGCTCAAGCTTAATCGTTAAGCAATTTGGTATGCCTTGGCAAACAATGATGTACATTTGTGTGGTTGCGATTATTGCAATGGTCGTGGTTTTTGCAGTAGTTATCAAACCTGGTCAAGTAGCATCTGTTTCAAAAGTTGCTGTAACTGAAGAGGCAAAAGAAGTTCAGCCACAAGGTAAGGCTAGTATGAAGAATCTATTTAGTTTAAAAATGATTACCGCGTATTTGTTATATTTTGGAACGTGTTATGGGTATTATATGGTAGTAACATGGTTGCCTTCATTCTTGCAAGAAGAACGTGGTTTCCAAGGCTTAGCAATTGGTTTTTCATCTGCGTTAGTAGCCTTCGCTGCGATTCCAGGGGCCTTGTTCTTTAGTCGCTTATCAGATAAAAATCGTGATAAAAAGATTAGCTTTATCTTTGCATTAGAAATTGCTGCAGCATTAATGTTATTATTGACGGTTCTTGCACCATCTTCAGGTATTTTATTAGTGGCACTTATCCTATACGGTTTGTTAGGGAAATTAGCTGTTGAACCAATTATCATTTCATACATTGCTGACAGTGCTTCTAAAGAAAGTTACGGTACAACATTTGGCGTATTTAACTTCTTTGGGATGAGTTCATCTGTCATTGCTCCTGCTTTGACGGGGTTAATATCAGATAATACTGGCTCAAAAATTATGGGCTTTTACATTTCAGCTATCATCTTAGTTGTGGCGACACTTCTATTTGTAGTGACGAATAAGAAAAAAGCAACAGTTTAAATTATATATGAAAGAGGCGTAAGAAATGGGTTACAGAACAAACGAGTTGGGTTATCCAACGGATTTATTAGCATCACGTGCAAGAATAGAACGAGGGAATTTTGCACTTATTCCGCCACAAGGTTTAGTTAAAAATGTGTTGCCGGGCTTTGAAAATTGTGAAATGACTATTTTAGCAACCCCAAAACTAGGTGCATCATTTGTTGATTACTTATGTACGGTTTTACCAGATGGAAAGAATGAACAGGGCTTTGGTGGTGATGGGATTGAAACCTTTATCTATGTCATGAATGGTGAGCTGACGGTTTCTGCTGGCGATGAACAATTTGAGTTGACAGCGGGGGGCTACGTTTATTGTCCACCAACTAAGCAATTAACGTTTGTCAATATGTCATCTGAAGCGGCAGAAACCTTTTTATATAAAACAAAGTATCAACCAGCTGCAGGCTATGAGCCTTATGTAGTATCAGGCAATACGAATCAGATTGAGGGCGAAGATTATGAAGGGATGACCGACGTTAATCTGAAAAATTTATTGCCATCTGAATTAAATTTCGATATGAATTTTCATATTTTAACTTTTGAAACAGGAGCATCTCATGGCTATATTGAAACTCACTACCAAGAGCATGGCGCTATTTTATTGAGTGGCGAAGGAATGTATAACCTTGATAATCACTGGATGCC
Organism: Vagococcus sp. WN80Y; assembly: GCF_059621045.1. NCBI lineage: Bacteria > Bacillati > Bacillota > Bacilli > Lactobacillales > Enterococcaceae > Vagococcus > Vagococcus sp. WN80Y. The sequence goes on along the minus strand of NZ_JCAQHY010000133.1, from coordinate 3,152 downwards.
AGTAAAAAAAGGGGATTATATCTTCATGGGTGCCTATAATTTACAAGCTTGTTATTCAGTTGGCCGGAATGCACCGTTGAGTTACTTGTACTCAAAAGACTGTAATCGAGACGTTGAATTATAATCAATAAAAATGAGACGTTAATGTTTCTGCTGTTACGAGTCATAATTTCAAACTTATAGAATGAGGTATCATACCACTCTCGTTTTGCTCCTCCTTTGTAACAAAAAAGGGGAGCAAAATTGTTATTAGGCGTAATGGCCTTATCATTTATTTAGCTTCATATTAGGAGGATTATCATGTCGGAGGAATTAGTTTATCTAACAGCGACAGAACTAGAATCATTAGTTAGTAATAAATTACAAGCAGCAGGATTAAAGGTAGAGCATGCTGAGGAGGTTGGTAGACATCTTCGCTATGCCGATGCTCGCGGTATTCACTCACATGGAGCGGTTCGGGTTGAGTATTATGCAGAACGGATTGCCAAAGGTGGCTTAACGTTAGAACCAGCTTTCCATTTTGAAAAAACGGGGACAAGCACAGGGATTTTTCACGGTGACAATGGCTCAGGGCATGTTGCTACGAAAGAAGGGCTATTTCATGCAATTGAGATGGCTCAGGAGACAGGGGTCGGTATCGTCGGTATTTCTAAAATGGGACATAGCGGTATGCTATCATATTACGCGGATATTGCCGCTCAAGCTGACTTAATTTGTTTAACCGTTTGTCAATCAGACCCAATGGCCGTTCCATTCGGTGGAACTGAACCCTATTTTGGAACAAATCCAATTGCCTTTAGTGCCCCAACAAAGGGTGATCGACCGATTATTTTTGACATGGCGACAACGGTTCAGGCTTGGGGGAAAATTTTAGATGCTCGTAGTAAGCATGTAGAGATTCCAAATACTTGGGCTGTTGATGCAGATGGACAAGCAACCACAGATCCTCATAAGGTTCAGGGGCTTTTGCCAATCGCCGGTCCTAAAGGATATGGATTGATGATGATGGTTGATATTTTATCAGGTAGTTTGTTGGGATTGCCATTCGGTAAGCATGTTAGCTCGATGTATTCCAACTTATCAGAAGGCCGGAATTTAGGGCATTTACATATTGTCATTAATCCCGCTTACTTCACGGATTTGAATCAATTTAAAGAGAATTTGTCAACGATGATTGCAGAATTACATGAAAATAAACCATCTAAAGGCTTTGAACAAGTACTATACCCTGGTGAGTTGGCTGAGAAAATTCAAGTCGAAAGTGATGAAAAAGGAATTCCAATTGTAAAAGAGATTTATGATTATTTGATTAGTGATACGATTCATTATGATAAATACGATCATTCAGATCCATTTGCTGAAAAATAAGAGTTAAAACGAATCCATAGATTAAAAATGTCAGGAGAGTGTGGAATGTTACAAACAATTATTATGAAAAATAGTTATCAAGATTCAGTTGTTTTAATGTTACTAACAAGTAAATTGAACCAGTTACCGAGTGTTGAGCGTGTATCGATTATGATGGGAACGCCAGCAAATAAGGATATTTTAGTTTCGGGAGGATTTGATACTCCTGAAATGTCTGAAGCTACTTCTAATGATATGCTAGTGATGCTTGAAGTTAAGGCAGAGGATGACACTCAAGAAATTCTTGAATTGATTGAGAAGGAGCTAACAGGCCAAAAGGAAAGCGACGGGGAAGTGAAGGAAAAGATTAATACTTGGGATAAAGCGCTTAAGGCTATGCCAGATGCTAATGTAGCCTTGATATCTATTCCAGGAGCTTATGCTGCGTTGGAAATTGAAAAAGCCATAGATAAAGGGTTACATGCCTTTGTTTTTAGTGATAATGTGGCAATTGAAGATGAAGCGCGCTTAAAGAAAAAAGCCCATGACAAAGGCTTGTTAGTAATGGGACCTGATTGTGGTACGGGGATTATTCATAGTCTACCATTGGCTTTTACAAACAATGTCCGCAAAGGCGCTATCGGTGTTGTTGGCGCTTCTGGGACTGGGATTCAAGAAGTCACAACACTCATTCATCGCTATGGTCAGGGCGTAACCAATGCAATTGGAACAGGTGGGCGTGATTTATCCACTGAGGTTGGTGCAGTATCGATGATTGACAGCATTATCGCTTTAAATGATTCTGCCGATACAGACGTGATTGTTGTGATTTCTAAACCACCAGCAAAAGAGATTGAAACAAAAGTTTTAGATGTGCTACGTCAAGTGACAAAGCCAGTTGTTACGTTATTTTTAGGTTCAAAACCAACAAGTCACGAAGAAAATTTATACCATGCTTACACCTTAGAAGAGGCGGCTCAATTAGCAACTAAGCTTTGCAACCATGAAGAGGTTGTTTACGCTCCGGCTGAGGCTAAGGAAGTAACTAAAGCAACGGCGACTGGAATAAAAGGACTTTATTCAGGCGGAACTTTAGCATATGAAGCGGCTTTTCTCTTACAAGATGCGTTAGAATTGACGGATAGTGGTCATGCAGAAGGGTTTATCATGCAGAATGGTCCTCATGAAATCATGGATTTAGGAGATGACATTTATACAAATGGCCGTCCGCACCCAATGATTGATCCAGAAGTTCGTGTGACGGAGCTTAATAAAGTGCTAGATCAACCAGAAGTTGGCGTTGTTATGCTAGATGTGGTTTTAGGTTATGGCGCGCATGAAAATATGGCTGCTGCACTAGCTGATCCGATTCGTGATGTTCAAGCGAAATTAGCAGAACAAAATCGTCAAGTGGTGATTGTTGGTGTGATTGTTGGAACAGACGCTGACAAGCAAGGATATGATTCTCAAGTAGAAATTCTAGAAGATGCTGGCGTGATCGTCTGCCAGAACAATGTCCAAATGATTCGGACGGCATTAGCTGCAACAGGGCATACATTAAGCTTCGCTGAAAAAGAAGTAACAGAAAAGGTAGCAAGCTCATCAGAAACTCTACCAATAGCCTCAGAAAAAGTAACAGATTTGTTAGCCTATAAACCAAAAGTAATCAATATTGGCTTACAAAGCTTTACCGAATCGATCACAGATAATGGTGGAGAAGTGGTTCACTTCGATTGGCGACCATCAGCCGGTGGCGATGTTAAGCTTCAAAATGTCTTGTATTTCTTATCAAATTACGAGTTCAC